>CAMGAM010000105.1 GCA_946007485.1 uncultured Mycoplasmatota bacterium | reverse complement strand
ACTGTTCCAGCAGTGGTCTTTTTTTAATCATAATATCTTTTAACTTGAACTACAGAACCAATAATTCTAAAGTTCTCAAATTCAACAGTGCCTTTTAAATAAGTAGTGGGTTTAAAATCACCGCTAAGATTTAAAGGCATAACCATTATTCCGTCATTAATAGTAATAAGTTTTCTAATAGTTGCTATATCTTGTCCTTTTTCCATAACACAATAGAATCCGTCTTTTGTCATCTTATTTTGTTCTCTAAGAATTATACAATCATTTTGATGAAACTCAGGATCCATAGTATTATCAGGGATAATTAATCCAAAATAACTTTGCTTATTTTTTATCCATTCTGGAGGTATTAATTCTTCACCAACTTTAAATGCATCAGTTTTATCAGACGTTATATCTCCAAAATATATTTTAGAAAAAACATCAACAATAACAGTATCATCATCTAAAGAATCATCTTCGGTTTCAATCATTTCCTCAAGTAGATCAGATTTCTTGATACCGAAGTAATCAGCAATCATATTTATTTTTTCTACTCTTGGAAATATTCTTCCAGTACACCAATCCGTTAGAGTAGTGTAAGGAACGTTTAAACCTTTAGCAAGTTCTTTTCTAGAAACCTTGCGGTCTTTCATGATCGTATTAAGGTTATGTATAAATACATCTCTGCTATCCATATTGTTACCTCCTCTAATATAAGTATAGCTTACTTTACGAAAACATTCAAGTAAAATTATGAAAGTTTCGTAATTTCTATTTACATTTAAAAATTTTTGTAATATTATTAAAATAGGAAGGAGGTCAAAATAAGTGCAGGCTACGTTAAGAGCAATTCGTGTGCACTTAGGTATAAGCATTGATGAAGCAGCTAGAAGAATTGGAATACCAAAGAATAGATTAATAGCAATTGAAAAACATAGAACATGTCCTTCATGGCAATTAATTAAAAGATTTATGAGAGTATATGATATACCTTCGGTTGATAATTTATTGGTATCTAATAGAAAAGATGAAATCAAATTGTATTATAAATATCCACACGATGCAATTATTAAATGTAGTAGTAAAGAAGTAAATGAAGTATGTAGTAAATAGAATTTTATATCATGCAGTATCGATATATTTTTTTATAATTTTATGTTACGAAAATATCGTAATTAAAGAGTCTGGTAAACTTTAATGAAATAATAAAAAGGAGATTGAAAAATGAAAAGTAAAACAATATTATCAGCAGATGAAATGCTAGAAATACTAAATAGTCAGTGGGCTACTGTACAAGATATAATGAAAATAGGTGCTGTGGGAAGAAATAAAGCAAGAGATATTAAAAATAAAATATCAGAAGAAATTATATCAAGTGGATTTAAACTACCTAATAACTTAGTACCAATGGAGAAAGTAATTGATTATTTTAAAATCAATGTAGATTTTTTAGTATCAATTAATAATTCTAAACATGGGAACTTATAATAAAGAAAAATATTATTACTTTATGCTTAAATCAAACTTTTTTGATAATGATGTATTAAAATATTTACAAAATCAACCTAATGGATATGAAAAAATAATTCTATATTTTAAACTAATATTTAAAACAATAAATAAAGATGGTTACTTAATAAAAAAAGTAGGATCTAAAAGAATCCCATATTCTATAAAGGAATTAGCAGTAGAAACTAATCATTCAGAAAAACTAATAAATGATGCTATTGATTATTTTTTAGATACAGGAATGATGGAAAAAATAGATGATAAATATTATATAGAAGATGCATTAGTACTTACTAATCAAACAACAGTAGGTGCTATGAATATGAGAGAATATAGAATTAAGAATCCTGACAAAAGTAAGTCAAAATGTAAGAAAAAATGTAAGCCAAATAGTAAGGTATATATAGATAATAAAAATAATAATCATAATTTAGAAATTATAACTAATAAAAAAGAAATAGAAATAAATAAAAAAGAGTATCAAGACATAATAGACTATTTAAACTATAAAACTAATTCTAATTTTATATTAATAGATGAATATAAAAAAATAATAGCTAATATATTAAAGAAATATACAATTAATGATATTAAAACAGTTATAGATAAGAAAACAAGTGAATGGATTAATAATCCTAAAATGAAACCATATCTTACACCGGAAACTTTATTTGGCACTAAATTTGAAAGATACTTACATCAACAAGCAAAAGCTAAAACTATCCAAGATATATCTTTAGAAGAAATTAGAAGAGCTAAAGAAATGAGAGATAAACAAAATGGATAAATTAGATTTTGTAGAAGGAATCAAAATATTATCATCTTGTTATCAAAAAGTAATTAGTAATGATGATATTTCAATATGGTATGAAATGCTACAAGATATTGATCCAGAAGTATTTAAAAAAGCAATTATAGAACTTTGTAAAGAAAGAACTTATATGCCAACTATACATGATATCTTAGATAAAACTAAAACAGTTAAAAAAAATTATTATTTATCTATTTTAGAACAAATGAAAAAAGATGGATACTTCAAATTAGGAGTAGTACCATTATCACCAGAACAAGAAGA
>CAMGAM010000104.1 GCA_946007485.1 uncultured Mycoplasmatota bacterium | reverse complement strand
ATAATTCTTTTTCATCTATCAAAATTATAGAAACAATATTGAAAATTATATTTTCAACATCATTCCATTGAACTATTGAATCTTTAGATAAAAAACAATTAGCCAATAAGAAAACCGTATCCCATTTAGAATAATTTATTGATGATATGATATTCCATTCAATTAAAAGCTTTTTCTTTAATTGTTCATCCTCAATTTGATTTGTAATTTGATCTTTGATTTGCTGTAAATAATTTTCCATGAAGGTTTTTGTCTTTTTTACGATTTGCAATTTTTCTCTGTTGATATTTGGAGAAGGGGATGATAATTCTTCCCAACTGTAGGCTCTAAATACTTGTTTAGGACCAACTGTAATTTTAAAGTATGGACGAAGTTCTCTAGTTAAAGCCTCAGCAAAATCTTCTTCAGCATTAGACTTGATACCCAACCTTTGATTGATTTGGTTTTGTAGTAATATGCCAAATCTGTAATTAAAAAAGTCTTGATATTTTGAATTTAAATCACATTGCAAGTCGAAACCGTTTCCTATGACTATTAATTGTCTAGATGTATTGTTTTGGCTAATGTCGAAACTTGAAACCATAAGATGTTGCTCCTTTTTGATGATATATTGGTCATTATAGTGGATATATGAAACAATTCATATTTTATAGTAGTTAGATAATAATCGAAAATTACTGAAATAGAAAAGTGTAGTCATATATTTGACCTATAATTTTTGATATTACTGGTATGTTAGGATTTGAAAGAGAAGAAGATCTGTTTTTAAAACCCTAGATAAATAGTTTCTATTTACTATATATTGACTTTAAAGTTATAAGTTTCCCATGATATTACTTATGTCTGAGACCTTGGAATGCCCAAGATCTATTTTTTATAAATTGAGGATAATCAGCATGTCCCACTGCTACACAATTGGCGAGTTTGTAAAGAAAGCGCATGTCCCGATTAGTATGATCGAAAGAATTTATTAAAACCGGCAGCATCTATTAAAGATATAAGAATAAAGGAATAACCTTTTTTGCTTTTTATAATAATGTGAAATATGTAGTATTTATTGGTATAATTTAGATGTTTATTAAGGTTTAGCTCCAGCAATCTCTAATTGAGGTTATTGGGGCTATTTTTGTGATATGGATATTTTAAGGTGTAGTTGCTGCGTGAATGAAGAAATAGGAGAATTATGCCATAAGTTAAATAGAGCCTATTTGATTATGGTGATATCGTTCAATATGGTAGCAGTAGAAAAATATATGTTTATGGATAGAAAGTAAAATAAGGTGAATACAAAAACTTACTTAATTTCAGGTATCATGGGAATAATATGTAGCTATTTTTTATTAGGTATAGCTATTGTAATAGATAATGTATTATTCCCTAATCTTCCAAAAAATATAAGAACAGATACAGTTAAAGAAATTATGGATATTATCATAATAATATTGGCAGCAATGCTTATTTTAATTTTTATGAGAATAGTTATCACTAATTTCAAAACTCAATTAATAATAATCGCTCAGAAATATAGTGTAAAATTACTGGCATCTATAGCTGGAATTAGTATTTTGGGAGAGTTATTTTTATTCATAATAGCAAGTTTAGTAAAAGAACCAAGTGAAAAAATTTTATCTCCAATATTAGCTTTTGCATTTAGTTCACTCTTAGTACCGTGTCTTAAATATTTACAGAATATGCCATTTTTGAAGGTTGAGGTCTTCAATAGGTTAAATGATACTATAACTTGGGATGATTATGTTAATATCACTGCTTGTTGGCATGGAAAAACTGCAAAAAGAGTTTCTTTTCTAGGTTTCTGTATACCTGAAGATCTTGGGATAGTTCAGGAACATGGCGAAGGATTTGAGAAAAGAATAATAATACCGAATTATGTTCATTCTTTAGATGAAGTAATAGAACCTAATCAGTACGGTTTAAGATATAGCCTGAAACTATCAGATATAGAATGTGATCACAAAAAAGATAGTTTAATAGCTATATATACCGATACTGATACAGATATATTTTTTAAAGAATTTAAAATTATGAAAACAGAACAGAATAATAAATCAAAAAAGAATAAAAAAGCAGATTTGATATCTGTTTGGCTTTTTGCATGTGGGCTTGTATTAGCTGGATGCGTTTTTATTAATTGGATTAAATTGTCACGTACGGATTATTATTCTACAGTATTGCTGGGAATTATTGCCTGTATACTTTGGTATTGTTCTTTCAAAGTTAAAAATTGCAACTTTACTAGGACGAATGGGTATATAACTTTAAACTTAATTATAATTTTTACTTTAGGTAAATTAGCTCTAAGTACTTGGAATCTAAATAAATTTTCTGATTATTGTATTAATTATTTAAGTATGATAGTTGTAATTATGAGTATAGGCTGGATGTTACATTATGGGATTGAATATTTTTCTAAGTGCCATAAACATTTCATCTGGTCTTTTTACGAGAAGATTATTCAAGTGTGTTTAAACTATTTAGAAAATGATGATGAATTTAAAGAAGATTTGATTAAAGATATGAAAAAGAAATATAAGACTATTGTATAATTAAAATTAACTAAATATAGAAATAAAA
>CAMGAM010000103.1 GCA_946007485.1 uncultured Mycoplasmatota bacterium | reverse complement strand
AAATGTCAGGACATAGTAAATGGTCAACAATCAAAAGGAAAAAGGGAGCAATAGATGCTGCTAGAAGTAAAGTTTTTCAAAAGTTAGCAAAAGAATTATATGTGGCAGCAAAATCTGGAGATCCAGATCCTGCGAATAATGCTAGTTTAAGAATGGTTGTTGAAAAAGCAAAGGCTGAAAATATGCCAAAAGCAAATATTGAGTCAGCAATCGCTAAAGCAGCTAGTAAAGGTGCTAGTGAAAATTATGAAGCAGTTAGATATGAGGGATATGGTCCTTCTGGAATAGCACTTATGATAGATTGTCTTACAGATAATAAAAATAGAACTGCTGGTTTTGTTAGAAGTACACTAACTAAGAGAGGTGGAAATTTAGGAACAGATGGATCAGTTAGTTATATGTTTAAGAGAAAAGGATTGATTGTCCTTGAGAATGCTTATGATGAAGATAAGATTATGGAAGATGTACTTGATTTAGATATACTTGATATAGTAATTGATGAAGATATTACAATATATACAGAACCTGATAAATTCTTGGAAGTAAAAGATGCAATGGATAAACTAGGATATGATAAGTATATTATGAGTGAAGTAACATTTATTCCGGATAACTATATAGAGTTAGATGATGAGGCAACAGAGAAAGTTTTATCTTTAATTGATAGTTTAGAAGAACTTGATGATGTTCAAGCTGTATATCATAATTTAGAAATGTAGAGGTAATAATGAAGAGTTTAGATGAATATCGTAAAGAAAGAGATTTAATAATTGAAGAAATTGGCGATTTTGATGAAGAAGATTTTGTAAAATCAGGAATTTCTTTAGAAGAATATACTAGTCCAAATGAAGAGACAATAAAAAAATTAGTTGAATATGTATCAAGTGAATATGATCAGACTTCAATATATAGTGAATAAAGGTAGATATTTAATATATTTATCTTTTTTTTCATATTATTTAGTATGAGATTTAGAAGTTATAAAAAAAATAAAGTGGGAACTTATTTATCTAGAGGTATAATTTTTATTGTTTTAGCAGTAATTATGGCAATTGTTATAATCGGGTTATTTTCTAAGAGAGCAAATGAAGTAATAATTCCGATGGCGGAAGCTAAACTTAGAAAAATAGTGGTAACGCTTATAAATGAATCAACAAAAGATATTATGTTTGATAAAGAATTATTTACTTTGAATAAAGATGAATCTGGAGAAATAAAAATGGTTAGTTATAATTCATATGAGGTAACAAAACTGATAAATGAAGTAACAGGTAATATAGAGAGTAGATTAGATAAGATTCATAATGAAGATGATTTAGAAGAAGAACTTGGAAAATATATTATTCAAGAAGTTCCTTTTGGAAGTATTTTTGGAAATAGTTTTTTGAGAGGATTAGGTCCTAAGATCAAAATAAAATCAGAGATGGTGGGAAGTATAATTAGTAATATAGAGACAGAAGTTAAGCCATATGGAATTAATAATGCTTATGTAGAGACAAGAATTTTTTTAGAGGTTAGTGCAAAGATATATTTACCTTTTGTTACTAAGGATGTAAAGATATCAAATGTGATTCCAATATCGATGAATATTGTTCAAGGAAGTGTTCCACAGGGATATATTACTAGTTATAAATAAAAGATGCTACCCTAAAGCAACATCTAAAATCATCATAATGGAAAAACCTATAATTGTAAATATGGCCATTAATTCTTTCTTTTCATTAGTTTGACTTTCAGGAACTAGTTCTGATACGACAACATATATCATAGCTCCGGCGGCAAAAGATAAGGAAAATGGTAAAAGAAATTGCATTTTTAAGACAAGAAAAGCGCCAAGGACACCAAAGATTGGTTCAACAATTGCAGATAATTGTCCAAAGAAAAATGCTTTTTTTCTGCTTAATCCTTCTCTTAAAAGGGGGATAGAGACAGCAGAACCTTCAGGAAAGTTTTGAAGTCCAATACCAATAGCTAACATAATAGCAGAAAGAGTAGTTGCTCCTTCTAAACCATAGTAAATCGATCCAAAAGCGATACCTACGGCTAGGCCTTCTGGAATATTGTGAATAGTAATTGAAGATACGAGCATAAGAATACGTTTGTTTTTTTTGCTTAATAATTTATTAAATATTTTATCGGCAATGAAAAGTAATAATCCTCCGGAGAAGAAACCGAGAAAAGTTAATAACCATGGATTTAGATTTAGTGATATGGGATGAGCGATAGCGGGAGCTAAGAGAGAAAAATAAGCAGCAGCGGTCATTACTCCAGCGGCGAATCCTAACATGGCATCCATGACATTTTTACTAATTTTTTTGAAGAAGAAGACTATACTGGCACCAAGAATAGTTACACCATAAGTAAATAATGTTGCTATTAATGCTTGATAGATATAGTTTAAGTTTGAAAACCAATTAAACATAATACACCTCATTAATAGTGTATGGATAATTTTATTTTTGGTTATTGAAAGAATGTTAAATTTATGATATAGTTGATTTAATTTAATGATTTTGAGGTGATATATATGAATAAATATTGTGATGAATTAGAGGCTGTTATTAATCCATTAGATTTTGTTAAGAAAGTAGACAATATGCCAGAGATTGCAATTGCCTGTTATTC
>CAMGAM010000102.1 GCA_946007485.1 uncultured Mycoplasmatota bacterium | reverse complement strand
TAAGATATCCATGAAAAATTTTTGTTTTGATATTATTAATTTCTTTAATTTCAAAACAATCATCGTAAAAATAAATATTTTTATCTTCAATATTTAATATATTTTTAGTATAATCAGTAAGAGCCATTTAATCAGAACCTTTCAATGTTTTTTTTGCTGACCACATTGTATCATAAGTTTCTGAAAGTGACTCTTTTTTTGTTACTAAAAAAAGTGCCGGTGATTTTTTCACCAACACTAAATATTATAGAACCAAACTATTGGATACTAATAATTAGTATTTTTTTTTAAAGTTTAAAATTTATAATTTTATTCAAATTACATTAGTTTATAAGAACTTTAATCATAAAAATTATAATTTTTCTAAAAAATAAATAACTTTAATAGACTTAATCATGCTAATTTGTTACTATATATATAGAATAAAGTATCAAAAGGGTATTGGGTGAATGCTATGTTTAAAAATATTAAATTTAACAAAATTAAATTAGCTGTAATTAGTGGTTATGTAATTTTAATATTTGTAATATGTATATCAATTGGATTTTCTGCCTTTAGTAATCAATTAAAAATTGAAGATATAGATGCATCAGTAAGAGTGAAAGCTGATATAAGAATAACTTCTGTTAATTTGTCAGAAGCATATAATGATGCTTATTCTACAAGTTTAGATTATAATAAAACAAATATAAATGGTACAACTATTTTACCTAACGAAGATTCCTATATAGATTATGTGGTTAATATAGTTAATTTAGGCAAAGTTGAAATGGGAATAAAAGAGATAACTTTAAATAATGATAATTTGGATTATGAATTAATTGACTATAATTTAGGAGATAAATTATGTGTCATAGAAGAAGAAACTTCAAAGTGTACTTTAGGAGCTGAAAAGCAAATTATTGTAAGACTTAAGTGGAAAGAAGGTAGTTATGATTCAAGCAATACTGAAAATAATTTTGTTTTAGATTTTAATTTTCAAAATTATCAAAAAGTTTATATTGAAGATACAATTAAGCAAAATATAGTTGATTGTCCAAGTGAAGTAATCAATACTAGTGATTTGACATTCAAATATACTGGTGAAAAATTTGATATAAGAATTTATATGGGCAGCAAAAGAATAAATGATTATACTTTTGAAAATGGATTAGTAACAATTAAAAATGTAACAGATCCCGTTTATATAAAATATATTTCTTATAACATTGAAAATGGCAGTTTCGAAATACCAACGATATCTTCAAGTTATTCTTATGTATCTTCAATGCGTGTTTTATCTTGGAATACTACTTCAATATCAGACGAAATTGAAATTGGTAGAATTTATAATAATAAAAGTGAGCATCTTAATTTGAGCCCAAGTAATTCAGTAGATTCCACACTTCCAGATGGCAATCAACTTGCTGAAATAAATGCTAATGAACAAGCAAGTTTATTTCAAAATATTTCAGTAACATCTGGAGAGGCATACGATTGGAGTTTATATCATAGAGGTAGAGAAGGGCAAGAAGTAATGGCGCTTATAATTGGTAATCAACAAGAAAACGAACCTAAAAAAGTAAATACATCAAGTGATGATCAATTTATAACTATGTCTAAATGGTTATTTGAAGATCAGAATATATATTATAATGTTCCAACTAAAATAATGAAATATAAAATATATACACCTACTTTTGATTCGTCTGGTGGTTTTTCCGGAGATACAAGTGATTTATTTAGTTATGAATATGATAGTGTTCATACAGAAGAATGGGATGTTTGGATTATATCAAGTAACAGTTTGAAATGGTTTAATTATAGCGATACATATATACCTAATTCAAATAATATAACATTTGCGCTTTGTTCGGTATTAACTGATAAACAAACTACAACAAAAGGCAATTTAATAGATAAAGTTTCATTTAGTATAAATGGTAATGAAAAAATAGTTAATGGATCTTTTGAAGATACGGATACTAAAGAAGCTGGCTATGTTTATTTTAATGCTGAAAATAGTAAAAACCCAGATGTTGGAATTGGATGGTCGACAACGGCTTATGATAAAAAAGTAGAAGTTGGAAATTTTGAAATAGGTAAAAATAATTATTCGATTGCTAAAGATATGTTAAATCCTTATATATACGTCATAAATGGTAATAATTTTATCGAATTAAATGCAACGGAAACTGGCACTGTATATCAAAATTTTCTTACTCAAAAAGATAAAACAAATGAGTGGTCATTTGCTCATAGAGGAAGAGAAGGAATTGACTATATGGCTATGATTATAGGATCTGCTCAATCTCTTAATCCAAGCAAACAAGAATCTTCTAGTACAAAAGATCAATTTATGAAAATGATTGATTGGATTAAAAATAATATTGATATTAAAAATTATAATTTAGATTTTGCAAATGAAGCTACTGGATGTAGTGATAAAATAACTATATATACTGCGAAGTTTTCTTCTTTAGGTTCTTTTGAAGTAGATGATGCTAATGCTATATCTTTAACTAAAGATGATATCCACACAGAAAAATGGAATATATGGGTTGTTGGAAGTAATAATGATAATTGGTATAGCTATGGCTTTAATGACGAAAACTTAAGTTATGACAATACTTATATAAATGATATCGAAAAAGAAGAAACAATCATAGCATTTACAAATTATTCAACTTGGGGTCAAAGA
>CAMGAM010000101.1 GCA_946007485.1 uncultured Mycoplasmatota bacterium | reverse complement strand
AAGTAAATATTTAGTAAGATTATTTATTTTATCAACATCCAATTCACTAAAAACATCATCTAAAAGTAATACCGGAAACTCCAATCCATAATCTTTATAAACATAAGCTTCCGCTATCTTTAAAGCGAGAATTGCCATACGAACCTGTCCTTGTGAGCCATATACAGCCAAATTATGCCCATTAAGCTCCAAAACAAAATCATCCCTATGAATACCTATTGAAGTACTTTTCAACTGAATATCACGCTTTAAATTGCTTTTAAGAGCATTTCTATACTCTTCTTTTGAAGTATAGCTAGAAATATACTTTATTTCAAGACCATCAAGTTGAGAAATATTTTTAAAAATCTCCCCAATATACTTATTAATCTTGTAAATAAACTCTTTTCTAAGTAAATATATCCTATCACTATAATTAATCAGTTTCTCATCAATGACATTTAAATAATCCATATTAACATTATCAACATCACTTACACTTTTTAAATAAAAATTTCTTTGTTTCATAACTGAATTATAAAAATTAAGAAACTGCAAATAAATTTTAGAAATTTGACATATTTCCATATTTAAAAACTTTCTTCTATTACTAGGAAAATCCTTTAGAAATTTAATATCATCTGGTGTAAAAAGAACAATACGTAAATGAGAAATATAATCACTAATCTTTTTCTTAGGAACGCCATTTATTTTAACATTCTTGCCATAATTACTAATTACAACAGATAACTCATAAAGTAAATCATCACTTAAAATTTTTCCACTAATTAAAGAAAATTCATTGCCGATTTTAATAGTGCTTTTTTCCAAAGATGAATAGAATGTTTTAGTTAATCCCAAAACATAAATAGATTCAAGAATATTAGTTTTTCCTTGTGCATTATTTCCAATTATAACATTAAGACCATTACAAAATTCAATATTTAGTTTATCATAATTTCGAAAGTTCCTAAGCACTAAATTAACTACTCGCATATATGCTTACCCCCAAATCACTTGCAAAAACTCATCTTCCTTCGTAACTAATAAAATACATATATAATTATATCACAGTTTTTGAAAAAAAAAAAGAAAAAACAACCTATTTTACAAGGTTTTTCTTCTCTTATCAAGTTCTTTTTCCAATTTTAAACATCTTGAAATTTGATTATCAATAATATTGTAAGAAACAGGAACACTAATTTGCGTTTTATCTTTAAATACAATTTTGGTTCTTCTAGCATTTTCTTTAAAATATTTGCTAATATTATTAAATGAAATCCAAATACAAGAATTATCCCTTGGACTACCTGTAGGAAATAAAATTAACATTTTACTACCTTCTACCACAATAGGGGCTTTTGAAGAAACATTAATAAGACGTTTTGTAATTTGTTGACATTCTGATAAACTACTACCAAAGAAACGACAACCACTATTTACTATTGAAGTACTTTTACCCTTAACAATAAACATTTCCTCTTTTTCATAAACCCTACAAAAATTACCAAGAATAGGAACAACAGCCAAAGTAGATAAATTAATTTCATAAGAATCACATATTTTCATCCCAAAACCTCCTTTCTTGGCCCCATATTAAAACACAAAATTTTGTCGAATTTTGTCGAATTTTGTCGAAAAGGGGTTTTTTAATGTAAAAAAGTAAAAAAAAACACTACTTTTGTAGCATTTTTTAAATAAACGAGAACTACTAATAAGTTTTAATTGGTAATACAAGTTGCGTCAATGTATCATCATCCTCTGCTTTAACAACAATAGGACTACTATCAGTATTCATATACAAAACAATTTCTTCTTTGTTAAAACTTCTTATAGCTTCAAGCATATATTTTGAACTAAATGATATTGAAATTTCCTCAGTACAATCTGTAACAATTTTTTCAGAAGCATTACCAATTTCTGGTGAATTTGAAGATATAATTAAATATCCATCACTAATATCCATTTTTATAGTATTTTTATCGTGATCAGACGTAAGAAGAGAAGCTCTATCTATCATATTAAACAAATCAGAATAGTTACAACGAACATTAATTTTAAATTCATTAGGAATAATTGAAGATGTTGCCGGATATGTACCACTTAATAAACGAGAAAGTAATAAAATATTTTTATACTTAAATAAAACTTTATTATTAAATACATGCATTTCTAAATTATCTTTATCATCTTCCAATATTTTAGATAATTCCATCAAATTTTTTCCAGGAATAACAATATTAACATCTTTATCATTTTTTTCACTTAAAGATATAGTCTTCTTTGCTAATCTATAACTATCTGTCGCAATAACTTCCATAAAAGTATCTTCAATTTTAAAATTAATACCAGTAAGAAGAGGTCTAGATTCGCTAAGCGAAGTTGCAAAACTAGTTTGATTAATCATACTTTTAAATGCCACTGTATTAAATATAATCGGACTCTTAGTACCATCAAAATCCAAATTAGGAAATTCATCTGGATTAATACCATTTAAATTAAATTGTGAAGAATTAGTTGAAACAATCATTTTAAATCCATCTAAAACTTCAATTGATATATCACATTCAGGCAATTTCTTTATTATTTCCACAATATATCTACCACCAATAACAATTTCACCTAATACATCAACAGTTGTAAATTTATCTTTAGGAATAAACGACCTTATAGATATATTTGTATCACTAGCATATAAATACAAACCATCC
>CAMGAM010000100.1 GCA_946007485.1 uncultured Mycoplasmatota bacterium | reverse complement strand
ATTATATCATATAAATTGTTTTTAGAAAATACTTTTACTAAATTTCTCTTTTTATTCTGTTTTTTTTAAATAACTATTTTTTAAAGTATATACAATAAAGTTATTATCATTATTGATATAAAAATAACATTTTTGATGAGGTGTTACTTCATAATAAAATATTGCATTATGGATACTATCTTTAGCATCTAGTAATTCATAAAAACTATCAACTTCTATTATATTACCTTTTTTAAAATTAGGCATTGTATTTACATTTACTATTAATCTATCATATTGTCTTAATATTTTTCTTAATATTTTATCATAAGAATTCAATTTAGGTCTTAATGACATTGCTTTTTTTATAATGTATATAAATGTAATTAAAGCAAAACCTAAAAATAATAAAGCACCTAGTAAATATTTTATATCATCAATTTTATACTGATTTAAAGATATTACGACATTTTTATTTTTCATTGCTAATGGTTCAGTTTTTAGATTAATAGTTTTTTCAGATAATGGAATTATTAAATTAATTTTATTATCGCTATTGATGTCTGAATTACTAGATAATGTTCCATCAACTTTTCTATGAAGTTCTAAACTTACAGTTAAATTACTTTCTGTATCCACTCCATATGAGGCTTCAAAATTATTTGCAATTTCATTATAATTATCATACTTAATATCTATAGTTTCATTAATTACATACTCTTTTTCATTTTTTATAGGGAATTTTTTTTCTTCAGATAATTCATACTTTTCTTGATAAAATAATGAATTATTTTTTGGATTTCTTATTTCTAAATTGGCTACTATTTTATAATAATATTCACCATTTAATTCGGTATCAGAAATAAATTTATAATTATAATTTATCGAAATATAATCAATTAAATTAGCAATATAGCTCATATCTTTATCAAGATAATCTTGTTTATAATAATTGTTATCCTTTAAATATATTTTATAGTTAGGACTACCAATTTCTTCATAAAATACATTTTGCTCTCTTTGAATAATTATTGACTTTTTAAAACATAAAAATGATAATATAATGAATAAAATAAATGATAAAATTAAAATAATCTCCTTTAAATAATAATTTTTCTCCTTTGCTTTTTTCATACTTTCCTCCTATATTTCACTAAACCAAACAGTAGGATATCCTATGTATGGAATTTTAAATCTTACTATACCAATTATATTTTCTTTTTTTATTAAGTAATCATCTTCTTCTTCGTTTGCATCACCTTTAGTATAGTAATATACTTCATTATCCGTATTAACTATTCTAATTAATCTATGGACAACAATATTTTTTTCAGCTTTAAATGCAATTATTTCGCCTTCTTTTAACTTGTTATAATTATCATATTTTTCATTTACTTGTTCAGTAATTACAACGCTACCTCTATCGAATATTGGATTCATTGAACCGCTTGCAATAGCAAGGGCATAATACTTAAAATATCCAGAAACAAAATAAATTATAATAATTGTTAATATAATAGGAATTATTAATAAAATAATTGCTGATTTCTTGTAATTTCTATCAATTTCCTTATCTTCATCAGAATATTTATTTACAATTTTTCTTACTTTAAACAAAATAAGTATTGGTAATATAAAATCAATTATAGCTTTTAAATATTCACTTGGATTAGGTACTATTGGAACTACATACTGATACAGCGAAAAAATTAATAAATAGATAATAACTGGCATGTAGCCCACTTTTATATTAATGTATGTTGCAAAAACATTAACAGTTATACTAGGTAGTAATACAAGAGCAGTAAAAATAAATACATCGTGCATATTTGACATTTTTAAAATACTTAAAGCTGGTAATATATCTATCATTATAAATAATATAACTGAATATATAATTAAAAATTTATTATCCCCAGACTTAGTTAAAAGTGAATTTCTTAAATGTTCTTTAAAAATTATTTTTAATATAGTTGGAATTATGAAAACCGTTAATCCATATAATGTTAAATAATTATTACTTTCAGCGTATCCAATTATAATTCCAAACAAATAGTATAATATTAAAAATACCATTGAAAACATAAATATATCAAAATCAACTATTTTATTTAAACGCTTATTACTTTTCTCAAATCCTAATACAAAGAAAAATATAACATCACATACAAATAGAATAAATGGTAATACATAAACATTTGATAAACTAGAATTAAAACTATTTAGTATTACTAAAAACATAATAACTGTTTCAACTAAAAATATCGTGTAATAACTTTTTATTTTTCGTCTTCTCATTTTAACTCCGTTCCTTTCCTAATTTATCAAATACTAAATTTTATCTCCAATTTACATAATCTAACAAATTACCAGTTTCCGCAGGACTTCTTCCATTATTTCTCTGGCCCCAAGTCGAATAATTTGTAAATGCTATAATTGTTTCTTTTCTTTCATCATTGTTTATATAAGTATTATCATAACTTAAATTTTCATCATTAAAACCATAATTATACCAATCATCATTATTACTTCCAATAACCCATACATTCCACTTTTCTGTGTGAATATCATCTTGAGTTAAAGATATAGCATTAGCATCATCTACTTCAAAGGAACCTAAAGAAGAAAACTTTGCAGTATATATAGTTATTTTATCACTACATCCAGTAGCTTCGCTTTCAAAATCTAAATTATAATCTTTAATATCAATATTATCTTTAATCCAATCAATCATTTTCATAAACTGGTCTTTTGTACTAGCTGTTTGTTTACTTGGATTAAGAGATTGAGAAGGGCCTATAATCATAGCCATATAGTCAATTCCTTCTCTTCCTCTGTGAGCAAATGACCACTCATTTGTTTTATCTTTTTGAGTAAGAAAATTTTGATATA
>CAMGAM010000099.1 GCA_946007485.1 uncultured Mycoplasmatota bacterium | reverse complement strand
ATTTAACTATGTTATAATTATAAAAGAAGCAACTAAAAATTTAGATTATTTAGGCTTAGAACAAGAATTATTAAATTTAATTAAGAAAGTGAGAAACTAATGAATCAAAAAATAAAAAAAATATTTATCATAATAATGTGCATCTTTCTACTAACTGGTTGTACAAAAACATTAAAAGATGGTAAACAAGTAGTTAAAAACGAAGAAACAGGACAAGTATTAACCGAAAATATTATTTGTCAACCAACTGAAGAATCATCAATCGAAACATATCAAAACCATGGTGTTGACATAGAAAAACTTCCAACATGTGAAAAATTTACTCCACTATCTAATTATGAGGGATTGTGGACTAGTCTATTTGTTAAACCACTTGCTTGGGCAATTATAAAAATTGGTGGTTTACTAAAAAACTATGGTCTATCAATTATTATCACTTGCCTATTGATTAGAGTTATTTTATATCCATTAACAAAAAAAACTGCCATGCAGTCAGAACTTATTAAAAGGGCTCAACCAGAATTAGCAAAATTAGAGAAAAAATATGAAAATAAAACATCCATTGAAGATCAAAATAAAAAAGCTCAAGAAATGTTATTAATTTATCAAAAATATAAAATTAATCCATTATCTGGATGTTTAACAGCCTTCATTCAATTACCATTATTACTTGCTTTTTATGAAGCAATTAATCGAACCCCAGCTATCTTTGAAGATAACTTGCTATTCTTTAATTTAGGAACAACACCATGGGTAGGAATAATGAATGGTGAATATGTATATATCATTTTAGTAGTCCTAATATTCCTAGCAACTTTTGTATCATTTAGAAAGACATTAAAAGACCAATCAGCAGCCCAAACTCAAGGAATGAATATGAAATTTATGTTATATTTCATGTTAGCATTAATTACCTATAGTTCATTTACAATTGCCTCAGCTGTTGGTGTTTACTGGATAACATCAAATTTATTTACAATTATTCAAAACTTATTGGTTGAAAGGAAGAAGGTTAAGTAATGAAAAAATATGAATACAATGGAAAAACAAAAGAAGAAGCTATTGAACAAGCACTCAAAGATTTAAATTTATCAGAAAATAATATTATAGTAAATGTTTTAGAAGAAAAAAATACCATTCTAAAAAAGAATGTAAAAATAGAAGTTATTGATTATAATGATGTAATAGATACTATCAAAGAATGTATCAATGAAATAACAAAATTAATGGGTTTAACTGTTAATCTTGAAGTAAGAAGAAGAGAAGAAAATATAACTATCAAAATCTTCTCTGATCATAACGCTGTTCTAATTGGAAAAAATGGTTCTACAATTGAAGCATTACAAACAATTATAAGACAAATCATTCACAACGAAACTCAAAACTTTATCAGCATAATTCTAGATGTTGAAAATTATAAAGATAAAAAAAATAAAAATATTGAACTTCTTGCTAAAAGAGTTGCCAAAGAAGTAGCTAAAACAAAATTTGAAACAAAACTTGATAGTATGAACTCATATGAAAGAAGAATCGTACACAGTACCTTAGCAAACGATAAGTATGTATATACGGAATCAATTGGTGAAGAACCTAACAGATGTGTCGTTATTAAACCTAAAGAATTATAAAAGATATAAAAAAAATATCTTTTTTTCTTTATCTGTGGTAAAATATTCGAAGAAAGGAAGCGAGATATATGGAAGATACAATTGCCGCCATTTCTACTGCTCTTGGCATTGGAGCCATATCAATTATTAGAGTTAGTGGATCAGATTCTATATCAATTGTAAACAAAATTTTTGATAAAGATTTAACAAAAGCAAAAACTCATACCATTCACTATGGTCATATAATTGACAATAATCAAATAATAGATGAAGTTTTAATTAGTGTAATGTTAGCTCCAAAAACCTTTACAACTGAAGATGTTGTTGAAATTAATTGTCATGGTGGAATAAGTACTACCAAAAAAATCTTAGAATTAGTTTTAACCTATGGTGCTAGATTAGCAGAACCTGGAGAATTTACCAAAAGAGCCTTTCTAAATGGTCGAATCGATTTAACCCAAGCTGAAGGAATTATGAATTTAATAGAATCAAAAAGTGAAATCAGTAGAAATTTATCTGTTAATCAATTGACTGGAAGTGTCTCTACCCTAATCAAATCATTACGTAGTGATTTAGCTGATATTTTAAGTAATATTGCTGTAAATATTGACTATCCAGAATATGAAGATATTGAGGTCTTAACTTCCGAAAAAATCATTCCCAATATTCAAAAATTAATAACTAAAATAAAAGATATTATTAATAAATCAGAAGACGGGAAAATCGTTACTGAAGGAATTAATATTGGTATCATTGGCAGACCAAATGTTGGTAAAAGTAGTTTACTAAATGCTCTTCTTGAAGAACAAAAAGCCATTGTTACTGATATTGAAGGAACTACTAGAGATATTGTCGAAGGAACATTTACTCTAAATGGTATTCTTTGCCACATTATTGATACCGCTGGTATCAGAGAAACAGATAATCTTGTTGAAAAAATTGGTGTCGATAAAAGCTATCAAATTATTGATAAATCAGATCTAATAATATATATATTAAATAATAATGAACCATTAACAGAAGAAGATAAAACTCTTTTATCAAAAATCAAAAACAAAAATCATCTTATCATCATTAACAAAATAGATTTAGAATCAAAATTAAATCTATCAAATGAAGATACTATCAAGATGAGCATAAAAAATAACATAGGTTTAGAAGAATTAAAAACCAAAATAATTGAAATGTTTAATTTAGAAAAAATAGAAACTAATGATTTAACATATTTAACAGATGCAAGAAGCATCTCACAATTAAAAAAAAATAAAAAATATAA
>CAMGAM010000098.1 GCA_946007485.1 uncultured Mycoplasmatota bacterium | reverse complement strand
TAGTAATTCTTATGGATATGTTAGTATTTTATATATATTATCATTAATTATTACAGGGATTAGTGTTATGGTGGTACTTGGATTAGGAAAATAGGTGATAAGATGAATAATGAGAGTATACTTTCTAAATATGGAGAAAATTTAACAGAAGTTAATTATATTGTCAATCCAGCAGTTGCTAGAGATAAGGAACTTAAAGAGTTGGTAATGGTTTTGCTTACTCCAGAAAAGTCGGCTTGTTTAGTGGGTAAACCTGGTATAGGTAAAACAGCAATTGTAGAAGGACTTGCTTATCGAATGCAACATAATGATATGCCAAATGCATTAAAAGGATATTCAGTATATAAGATAAGTACTCCTTCTTTAGTTGGAAGTACATCAGGGGAAAATAAAGTAATGGAATTAATGAAAGAACTTAAAACTAGAGAGAAAATTATTGTTTTTATCGATGAGATACATATGCTTATGGGTGGAAATAATCAAGGACCAATGGATTTAGCTAATATGTTTAAAGAAGGACTAGGTAGAGGAACGGTTAAATTAATTGGGGCAACGACAGTTGATGAGTATGAGCGATATATTCTTCGTGATAAGGCTTTTGTTAGAAGATTTGAGAGAATTGATATATCTGAACCTACACAAGAGATGTGTGTAGAAATTCTTATGAGAACGATTCCAAAGATAGAGAGTCAAACGGGAGTTAAATTTAATTATACAGATTTTATTAGGGAGAATGTATGTAAATTTATTGTCAATATGACTAGTGAATATAAAAGAGTATATGAAATATCTAGTAGATATCCAGATATTGCTTTAACTGTTTTAAGACAATGTTTTTCAGCAGCTTTATTTGATAATAGTACGGAAGTAAAATTTAGACATATATACGAAGCAATAAAGTCAACAAAAGCAGTTTATCCAGATGTAATAAAGAAAGAGTTAGTTGTATTTAAAGAAAATTTTAAGGATGAATTAGAAGCTGAAGGGGTAGTTATAGATATAGCTGAATAGAATATATTGGAGGTATATATGAAATTAGAAAAATTATTTGAAGATATTCCATATGAATTAATTAAAGGTAGTATGGATAATGAGATAATAGATATAGCATATGATTCAAGATGTGTTAAAGATAATTATTTATTTGTAGCAATTCTAGGGAATATTCAAGATGGTCATGAATATATAGATATGGCGATAGAGAATGGAGCTAAAGCTATTTTAGTATCTAAAAATATAGATATAGATAAAGAAATTACAGTTATTAAAGTAGAAAATACAAGAAAGATTTTATCTAAGTTATCAATGAGATTATTTAAATATCCTCAAAATAAGATGAAGACTATAGCTATTACAGGTACTAAAGGTAAGACAACAGTTAGTTTTATGATTAAGAAAATAATTGAAGAGTCTGGTAAAAAATGTGGCCTTATTGGAACAACTGGGGTATATATTGGGGATAAATATTATAAGATAAAAAATACAACTCCGGAATCTTATGATACGCTTAAATATATGAATGAGATGGTTAATGACAAGATTCATTATATGGTGATGGAAGTATCTAGTCAGGCTTTGAAATATGATAGAGTAAATGATATTATTTTTGATTATGGAGTATTTACTAATTTAACTCAAGATCATATTGGTGATGGAGAACATACAGATATGGAAGATTATATTGATAGTAAGGGAAAATTATTTAGTCAATGCAATCATGGAATATTTAATATGGATGATAGTCATTTTTATGATATGGTAAGTAGAGGGGATTCATCTATTAATACATATGGATATGATGGGAAGGCTGATTTAAGAGCTGTATCATTGAAATTACTTAGAGATGGTCATTTTGTAGGAATTGAAATGGATACGGATGGAGTAATTAAAGATAAATTTAAAATTAGTACTCCAGGAAAGTTTTCTTCATATAATGCGATGGCAGCAATACTTACATGTCATTTATTAGGAATAGATAAAAAATACATGAAAAAGGCTCTTAGTGATTTTTCGGTTAAAGGAAGAGTAGAACCAGTATGGGTCTCAGATGATTTTACATTACTTATAGATTATGCACATAATGGAGTCAGTACGGAGAGTATTCTTAGTACAATAAGAGAATATAATCCGGGAAGAATAGTAACTATTTTTGGATGCGGTGGTAATCGTAGCAAAGATCGTAGATATGAAATGGGAGAGATGGCTTCAAAGTATTCAGATAAATGTATTATTACTGAAGATAATAATCGATATGAAGAATTTGAAGATATTGCTAAGGATATTCTTACTAATTTTGATAAGAAATGTGAATATGTAGTAATTCCAGATAGGAAAGATGCAATTAAGTATGCAATAGAGAATGGTAAAAAAGGGGATATTATAATGTTGATAGGAAAAGGACATGAAGATTATAAAGAGATTAAGGGAGTAAGATATCCTTTTGATGAGAGAGTTATTATTAAAGAAATATTGGAAGAACTTAATGATAATAAGTAGGTAAGATATAAAAGTTAAAGAAGAATTATATTATGATGATACTTTGAGATAAATTTTTAGAAATTTATCTTTTTTTATAGATATAAACTTTAAAATTTGATAAAATATATTTATAGTAAGGAATGATATTTATGTATTTTAAAGAAAAAGACAATACAAATATAGATTCAGAGTTTAATGATAATAAATTTGATATAAAGAAATTTAAAATGCCTTTAATTATTTTGGGAATAATAATTATCTTGGTAATAGGGATAATAGTTTTAATTAATACTGGATTATTTAAGAAAGAAACTAATTATTTTTTGACACTTGAGGGAGAAGAATTAATAACCATATATAAGGGGAATGAGTATGTTGATCCAGGATATATTGGAAGAGATAGTTTAGGAAATGATTTAACGGATAAGGTAGTTGTATCTAGTAATATTGATACTTCAATTGTAGGCGATTATGAGGTAGTTTATACTTTAAATGATAAGATATTAACTAGATATATTTCAGTTGTTAATAAGCCAGTTGGGGCAACTTCAATATATTTAATTGGAGATTTGACAATGTATTT
>CAMGAM010000097.1 GCA_946007485.1 uncultured Mycoplasmatota bacterium | reverse complement strand
AAGATACCATCTTTATAGATGGCTTTGATATCAGATTCTTTTTTCATTCCAATATAGAAACTTCTTTTGATTTCTCCATATAATCTTTCTCTTCTAATATATGTATCAGGATTATTTGATAGAGAGTTTTTTGAAGCACTGATAGTTAGATAACCATTTTCATAATTAATTTTAATATTTTCTTTTGAAATTCCTGGAAGATCTATTTCTAAGATATATTTATTGGATTTTTCATAGATATCTGTTTTCATATATTCTTTTTCTCCGGTATATGGAATATTAAATAGATCAAAATAGTCATTGAGATAATAATTTCTTTGAGGTCGCATATAATCATTCCTTTCTTTTTTATTATTAACATAATGTTAGAAATAATACGTGTAAAATATAGTCTTAGTGTATATAAAAAGTATTTTTTATGATATACTTATTATGGGTGGTTGTATGTATAATAAGGCGCTTGAAGTGTTAAATATATTTAATAATTACGGATATGTAGCATATATAGTTGGAGGATATCCGAGAGATATGATTCTTGGAATAAAGACTAATGATATAGATATTTGTACAAATGCTAAACCTAAAGAAATAATAAATATATTTGATACGGATAGTGTAAGTGATAATAGTTATGGATCGGTTAGAGTGATCTATAAGAATTGTTTATTTGATGTAACTACTTTTAGAAAAGATATAAAGTATGAGGATAATCGAAAGCCAATAAAGATTAAATATATATCGGATTTAAAGAAAGATTTATTAAGAAGAGATTTTACAATTAATACCATGTGTATTGATAAAGATGGTAATATTATTGATATGTTGGATGCTAAAGACGATATTGATAAGAAAGTTATTAAAACAGTTGGAAATCCAAGATATAGAATAAAAGAAGATAGTTTAAGAATACTTAGAGCGATTCGTTTTGCTTCAGTACTTAATTTTGATATTGATGATAAGACAATGAATTATATAAAGAAGTATGGATATTTACTTAAGGGATTATCTTATTCAAGAAAGAAAGAAGAATTAGGAAAGATATTTTCAGCTAAGAATAAAGAAAAGGGAAGAAGATTGATTCTTGAGAGTGGAATAGATAAATATTTGGAAATAAATAATCTTAAGGAAATAGTTATGTGTGATGATATTATTGGAATATGGAGTCAGTTAGATATATCTAATAATTATCCATTTACAAAAGTAGAAAAAGAAATGATTAAGAATATTAGAAGAATGTTAGATGATAATTTTGATGAATATACAGTATATAAATATGGATTATATGTTTCTACGGTAGTTGGTTCAATAAAAGGAATTAGTTATAAGGAAATTAATGATATATATAATGATTTGGTGATATATTCAAAGAAAGATATAGATATTAAAGCAATGGAGATAGCTAAGTGTTTGAATAGTGAACCAGGAAGTTATCTTAGTAAAATAATGAATGATATAGAAAAGAAAATAGTTAATAGGAAATTAGAAAATAGAAAAGATGATATTATTAGTTATATCGAGAATAATTATTAGGGAGGTTATATGGGCTTATTTGATAAGATAAAGAATGCTTTTAGTGGTAAAAAAGAAAAAGAAGAAATAATTAATTATGATAAAGGGTTAGAAAAGAGTAGACGTGAATTTGTTAGTCAATTAAGTAATTTATCAAAGAAATATAAGAATATTACGGATGATTATTTTGAAGAGTTAGAAAATATTTTAATTATGGCTGATATTGGAGTTAATACGGTAGTTAAGTTTGTAGATAGACTTAAAGATAGAGTTAAGAAAGAAAAGATAACAGATAGTGATTTTCTTAAAGAAATAATTGTCGATGAACTATTTGTAATGTATGTTGGTAATAATATTATAGATAGTAAAATTCATTTTAATCTAGAAGGGCCTACGGTAATATTGTTTGTAGGAGTTAATGGAGTTGGAAAGACTACTACTATAGGTAAGATTGGGGCAATGTATAAAAATAAGGGAAAGAAAGTTTTAATGGTAGCTGGAGATACTTTTAGAGCTGGAGCAATTGAACAGTTGGAATTATGGGGAGAAAGAACTGGTATTAGAGTTATAAGTGGTAATTCAAAAGATCCATCTTCAGTAATTTATGATGGACTTGAGGTGGCTAAGAATGAAGGATATGATTTAGTACTTGTTGATACAGCTGGTAGACTTCAAAATAAAAGTAATTTGATGGAAGAATTATCAAAGATTAATCGAGTTATTAAAAAGATAATACCAGATGCACCTCATGAGACATTATTAGTAATTGATGCTACAACAGGACAGAATGGAATTAGTCAAGCAAAGGCTTTTAAAGAAATTACTGATATAACTGGGATAGTTTTAACAAAATTGGATGGTACTGCTAAAGGGGGAATAGTGTTAGCTATTAAAGAAGAAGTTAATATACCAGTTAAATATGTGGGACTTGGTGAGAAGGTTGATCAAATAGAAGCATTTGATATTGAGAAATATATATATGGATTATTTAAAGATTTATAGGTGATATGATGGAAAATAAAAAGAAAATTAAATTATTTATGATTGGAGCATTATTAATAACCCTTATATTAGGAGGATTAGTATTTGTAAATACAGCTTTTGTACCGGCTTGTATGTTATGGTTATCATTATTTATATTTAGTATTTGTTATTATATAAAAGATAATGATAAGAAAATACCATTATATAGTTTATTTATTTTTGGAGTATTGTTAATAGTTGGGGCTTTAGTTTATATGATAATGAGGATTGTATAATGGAAAAAGAAGAATTATTAATAATGCTATATGATTATTATGGAGAGTTATTTAATGAAACTCAAAGAGAATATTTTGAGTGGTATTATTTTGATAATTTATCATTATCTGAAATAGCTGAGAATGTTAATAAAAGTAGAAATGCTGTTCATAAAGGGATAAAGAATGTATGTAATAAACTATATGAATATGAAGAGATACTTGGGTTATATGATAAGAGTAAGAAGATAAAAGAAATTATTAATTTAATTGATGATAAGAAAATTAAAGATAAGTTGGAGGAATTATTATGAGAAATAGATTACCAGTTTATTTAGAAAATTTAGAATTACCACAGGATGAGAAGATTATTAA
>CAMGAM010000096.1 GCA_946007485.1 uncultured Mycoplasmatota bacterium | reverse complement strand
TAGCATTATCAGATATTTCTTTAGCATCATGCATTTCTTTAAGTAATTTCATATCAGGGTTTTCTATCGTAAAGTACATAATCATTAAAACAAAAGTATGCAATGATAACATTAAAGTTAATTCTGGATAATTATATTGAATTATAATTACCAATGTTCCCAATATCAAAAATATAATTAATGGATAATATTTTTTAATACCTATTTTTTTAATATTCAAAATAAGAAAAATCATACAGATTAGAATACAAACAGCAGAGATAGCATATACAAAATTTACAGCCAATCCATAAGAATATGCAGCTCCATTATTTATATAATAATCTAATGGTAATGACATTCCCATAAAACAACAAAATACTAAAATTCCAGCTCCTGATATTTTCAATATATTTAATTTTCTAGTATCTACAACTGACAAAGAAACTATATAATAAGTAAATAATGATAACCAAACTAACAAATATACTAATATTATTCTTAATAAAAACAAAGTAAATGATTTTGGGCAAGATATCACTCCCCTTATTGCCATAGTTGTAGGAACCACCTCTAAAAATAATCCAATCAATGTAATTATTAGTAAAATTCCATATAATTTAGTCTCATTATTTTTTATTTTTTTCTTTGAGAAAAACAATATTGTTACAAATATACAATAAAAGAAACTAATAATTGAAAAAAATATTCCATTCTCCATCATATACCACCATATAAATTATATCATATGTATTAAAAAAAATAAATAACAGTTTCCCATTACTTATTTAATTTTTTTAGTACCTTAGTATCTTCTTTGATAACACATAATTTAGCATCAGTTACATAACTTAAACTAATATCTTCGCCAATTTTAGTTAATGTTTTATAATCAACTTTACCAACAGAAGTTCTAGGCAAATCTTGATATACTTTAATAAAATCAGGCCAACATACACTAGATAAATTATTTCTTATTGTCGATATTATACTATCAATAGCTTCTGAATCCGTTAATTTTATATCCTCATCTAATGACAAATGCAAAATTAATTTTGAACCTGAATTAGTCATTTTAATATACTTAACATTCTCATTTTGCTTAATACATTCAACAATATCCAACATATTGATTTTTTGTTTAATTCCTTGATAATTAATTTCAACTGGTGGAATATACCTATCTATTACAGTTAAACAGCCATCATCATCCATCACTGCATAATCACCTGTATAGTACCATGATATCCCTTTTTCATCAACATAAATCGCTTTTTTAGTCAAATCATCTCTATTATAATAGCCATTCATTAGACAAGGTCCTGTAATAAGCAATCTTCCAGGAACATTATAAGTCACATCTTTAAAAGATTCATCGACAATTTTAACATTATTAAATGGCAATGGTATTCCAGATGTACCTATTTTAGTACAATATGGATGTGTCATACTAAAAGCAGTATTAACTTCTGTAGCACCAAACCCTGTCATCTGATATATTCCAGTCTTTTCATAAAACTTTCTTGCAGCATTTACCTCGCATCTTTCACCACCTATAATTGGATGTTTCAAATTTTCACTAATTCTTTTTAATTCATCTTCTGGCAATGTTAAAATTGAACTCCATAAATACTGCGACCACACTCCAATATTTACATCATACTTTTTAAAATATTCTGGAATTTTATCATAATCAAGTGTCAACTCTATTAATTCTTCACCGCCCAAAGACAATACCGTATGAACAATATCAGCATCCCAAAAAGCCAAAAAAGGAGGAACCAAAGCTAAATTTCTTTCACCTTTTTCAAAACCAAAATTTCCTAATTTATGTTGAAATGCTAAAGCATTGTTTGAATCATGAGATAATAAAACTGCTTTATTAATACCAGTAGTACCACTTGTAAATGAAATATTACATGGAAGCCCATCATTGTAAACCTCCATAATAGTTTCCTTATCTACTTCACTGCCTAATCTTAAAAAAGTATCAAGTGATATTGTACTACTTATCTTTCTACCTAGTATTCTTTCTTTTAAAACTTTTAAACCAATAATCAATCTTTCAGGATTATATCTTGGAACAGAATAATCAAGTGGCATCGAAACTTTTACTGCTCGTGAAAATTTCTCATCATTTATTACATTATAAATTTTTGATTCAAAAATATCCAAAGTAAATATCATTTTAGGATTTACATTTTCTAACTGTCTAAATAACCTATTTCTTCCATCATCATCAATAGAAATATCTAATACATTAAGATTGCATGTAATTAACCCCAACGAAGTTGCAGAATATTTGATGGCATACATTTCAGGAGTAGTAAGACCAATTGTACAAATAACATCTCCCTTTTCTAACTTCATTGCTGAAAAGGCTTTCTCATACTTTAAAATCATTTGAAAAAATTGTTCAACTGTAAACTTTCTTAATCCACGATTATCAATTATCACTCTATCTTTTTCAGAACCAATTTCTCCTAACAAATAATCCTTTTGTGACATTTTAGGCAACTTTTCAGCAAAAATTTTTGGATCATACCACTGCTCCCAAATCCTATCATCTTGAATAACACCAGTAACATTTCTTGGTAAAATATTTCTTTTACTCTCATCAATAATTACTTTATTCATAATCTCCCCCATTTCAAAGCAAATATTTTAGTAGATACTCTTAAATATTTATAACTTAAACCCTATTTAACCATCTACATAACCAATTATAACACAAAATAACAATTTTGAAAAATTAAAAGACTACAAAATATTAAATAATTAACTCAAAGTTAACCTGTAATGACATAAGAAAACCCTATTTTAAAAAGATACTATAAGACAAAATTATCCATAAAAATGCATTAAAATAAAATTGGTGATAGAAAATTGAAAAAAAAAATATTAAATTCACTCATGAATAACATTAAAAAAAATCAACCTGAAAAAAATGAAGAAGAGTTAGAAATAATTGAATATGGCCTAGAAGCCTTATATTTAACATTTACAAAAATAATAATAATCCTATTGGTATCAATAGTTTTAGATATCTTTAAAGAAACACTACTAATGATTTTTTTCTATAATGTCATAAGATTATTTGCATTTGGTCTACATGCTAAAAATAGTACTACTTGTCTAATTACATCATTAGTATTATTCATTGTTGGCACATACTTAGCAATATATATAGATATACCTATTGAATTAAAATTTATTTTAT
>CAMGAM010000095.1 GCA_946007485.1 uncultured Mycoplasmatota bacterium | reverse complement strand
GAGCTCAACATATATTTTGCCTCTTTATTATTATTCTAATGAAAATTCCACATTCTCATTAATCCAATTCTTTCTTGGTTCAACCGCATCACCCATTAAAATAGAAACTCTTTTTTCTGCTAAAGCCACATCCTTAATATTTACTTTAACTAAATTACGGTACTTTGGATCCATTGTTGTATCACACAATTGATCAGCATTCATTTCACCTAATCCTTTGTATCTCTGAATCTTATAATTACTCTTACCAGCTGTCATCTTTCTAAGTTCTTCATTACTCCATAAGTAAGTATCTTTACCAGATATACTAAGTTTATATAATGGTGGCATAGCAATAAATAATCTTCCATTTTCAATAAGTGGTCTCATATAACGATAAAAGAATGTCAGTAGCAAACACTGAATATGTGCCCCATCATCATCGGCATCGGTCATAATAATTACCTTTCCATAATTACATTCTTTAATATCAAAATCATTTCCAATACCAGCCCCTATCGTATGAATCAAAGTATTAATTTCTTCATTCTTAAAAATATCTTCTAATTTAGCTTTCTCTGTATTAATAACTTTTCCTCTAAGTGGCAAAATAGCTTGAGTTTTTCTATCTCTTCCTTGTTTTGCCGAACCACCAGCTGAATCACCCTCAACAATAAATAATTCACACTTATCTCGGTCCCTACTTTGAGCTGGTGTCAGTTTTCCACTAAGAATCTTCTCAATCTTTTTATTATCTTTTCCTTTTCTAGTCTCTTCCCTAGCCTTTCTTGCAGCTTCTCTTGCTTCTTTACCTTTCAAAGCTTTACCTATAATTTTTGTTGCCACAGCATTATTCTCTTCTAAAAAGAATTTTAGTTTCTCTGACACAATTGATTCTACTATCGTTCTAGCTGCTGGAGTTCCCAATTTTGATTTTGTTTGTCCTTCAAATTGAAGTAATGCCTCTGGTATTTGAACTGATATAATTGCTGTAAGTCCTTCTCTCACATCTGATCCTTCAAATGCTTTATCTTTTCCCTTAACAAAACCATTTTCCTTTGCATAATCATTAAGAACTTTCGTAATAGCAGTCTTAAATCCTACCTCATGCGTTCCTCCATCTGGCGTCTTAACATTATTAACAAACGAAACAATATTCTCACTATAATTATCGGTATATTGCATACTGATACTGACATTTATTCTATCTTTCATTGCTTCAAAACATAATACTTTATGTAAAGGTTCTTTTCCTTCATTTAAATATTCACAAAAAGCATGAAGTCCATTTTCATAACAATATTTCTCTGATTTATTTTCTGCTTCTGAAACTATTTCAATTGTTAACCCATTAATTAAGAAAGCACATTCTTGCATTCTTTCACAAATTGTTGAATAGTTAAAAGTCGTCGTCTCAAATATTGTACTATCTGGTTTAAATCTAACCGTTGTCCCCGTCCTTGTACAAGTTCCTATCTTCTTAAGTGGTACTTCTACATGTCCTCCATTAGCAAATTTAATATAATATTCCTCTTTATCTCTTCTTGTCGTTACTTCCATCCATTCTGATAAAGCATTAACTACTGAAGCACCAACTCCATGTAATCCACCAGAAACCTTATAACCACCATCAGAAAATTTTCCTCCAGCATGTAATACTGTATAAATAACTTCTGGTGTACTCTTTCCAGAAGCATGCATTCCTGTAGGTATTCCTCTACCTCTATCGCTAACACTAACTGATCCATCCGTATGAAGTACTATTTTTATATAATCACCATATCCATTTAATGCTTCATCGACACAATTATCTACAATTTCCCATACCAAGTGATGTAATCCTCTCTTATCAGTACTTCCTATATACATACCAGGTCTTTTTCTTACTGCTTCAAGGCCTTCTAATATCTTTATACTATTCTCATCATAATTACTCATATTGTATCACTCTTCCCAAGTATAATTTTATCATATCTTTCCCATTTTTTCAAATTACTTTACAATAATTTTACCCCAAAAATCAAATCAAAATAAAAAAACAGGAACAATTTCCCATTTTTCTATCTATTTAAACACGCTTCATTTATTCTTTTTCTAATTTTATAATCAAATTGTTTATCGCAAGTCTTACTTTTTCCGATTATAATTGACGCTAAGTTATTTTCAAAACTTTCCATAGTAAGATGATAAAATCTCATAATATCATTTCTTTTACAAATAGCACTAAAAGGCAAACTAAGTGTTGTTTTAACTAACTCATCAAAACATTTCATATCAATCGTATCGGTTGAACATATTATCTGTACTTTTGTTGCTTTAGTTCCATTATAAGGTTCCATTATTAAAGCATATCTATTATCCCCAATATCATATAAATAATTTATATATTCAATTTCTTTACTACTCTTACTATAACCATATCCTGAATATAAATAATCATATGCCTCTAACGCTCTTATTCTCTCATCTACAGATAAAATACTATTTACTCTCTCTGGTGTTCCTTTATCACCTATTCTTGTTCTTCTAATAACTGTACTAGATTCCGGTTCTGTAAATTTAATCATTAATTTTTCTTTTTCATTATTACTTTTTAACATTTCTTGATAATATTTGTTTAAATAATCAATATATGCTATACATAGTTTTGCACTTTGTCTAAGTTCTATATCTAAAGACATCAAATCAATATTAATTCTACTTCCTAATCCTTTTGCTTTTGCTATACAAACTAAATCATTTACTGCCTGTTTTTCTCTTCTTTGAATTTCTTCAATAATTGCATATTCAGATATTTTCTTTCCAGCTAACTGATAATTAAAATTACGATCTTCTGGAGAAATAATTAATCTTGTTTTATTATTACTTGCGTAAGTTAATAGTTTTAATTCGTCATCCTCTTCAAGGCTTAAAATATATTCTTTAATATAATCTTCTCTTTTTCCCAATTGTAATTCCTTATTAAGTTCCTCTAACACCACTCTATTAAAATTCTCAGGAAAATAACTACTACTAATTAAAACCTTCTTATATGGCATTCCAAAATCTCTTACATATTGCTCTACTCTCTTAAGTATTGAATACATAATATCCCCTCTTTCTTGGCCGTATATAATATCACACTTTTGTTCGTTTGTCAAATATAACCCAGAAAGTTTGTTTGTGTAAAAAAACTATAAAATATTAAATTACCATTTTATAAATTATAATGAATTTAATCTTTACTTAATTTATGACAAAAAAAACTAACATACTA
>CAMGAM010000094.1 GCA_946007485.1 uncultured Mycoplasmatota bacterium | reverse complement strand
CAATCTTTCGATTGATTCTATATATCAAGTTCAAACTAAATAGTTCGAACAGATTCGTCAATGGAGCGGGTGTCGTAGTTATCTACAACTCTTTTCCAATAACGAAAGAGTACATATAATCTTCCGTTGCTAGTAATAATATACCACGTTTTAAGTGTTTATGGAATAGATTTTTGTTAATTTTACAATCCTTCGCACAAATTGTAATTTTTAAAACTCCTTCTTTAAATATACTTTCTCTGATATTTTATAAGAAACATATAAAATAACTAAAGTAACTATTGGCAATATAAACATCCAATAATTATTTAATATATCTAAATGTTGAAGAATTGGTTTAAAATCAACAAATTTTGAAATTAAACTTGCCAAAAATCCAAGACCAAACACCCCAACAAAAATTCCTATACGAGCCTTTTCTAAACCAAATTTATAAATAACTGGATACATAATAGACTGTATTATAATCGTAGCTGATATTGTTGCTAACAACATTTCTAAAATTGTACCCAAATCTATTGAATTATCTTTGATATAAGTAATGGTTGCAGTGATTATTGATACTCCTATAGTAATCATAAAAAGCAAAATAATTGTTGCTATATATTTTGACTTAATACTATTTTTTCTTCCATCTGGAAGTGCAATAACATAAGCATCCCATTTATTATAAACATCATAACTAAAAGTTGAGATCATAATAACAACACTCATAAATGGTAATACAAATGATAGATCCATTTCACCATTAAAAGTCATAAATCCAAACACAATAAATAAAATCATTAAAACTTTAATGTTACTTTTTACAAGTAAAAAATCTTTTTTTATTAATCCTTTCATTATCTCACTCCTTTAATCATCATTACCATAAGATCTTCAAGTGTTATCTTATCTATAGTATTAATATTATATTTCTTATTAAATTCTTTCTTATTTTCAACTAATACTTCATATTCATATTTAGATTTTCTATACCTAATAAAATCATTACCATTTATTTTTTTAAATTCCTTTTCAGTACATTTAACAATTCCATATCTTTCTAATAATTCATCTCTTGTTTTAGATAGTAATATCTCACCATCATTAATAAATACTATATAATCGGCAATGTGTTCTAAATCAGTTGTAATATGACTTGATAACAATATAGAGCATTCTTCATTTTGAATGAAATCTTGAAAAATATCTATAACTTCATTTCTAGCAACAGGATCTAAACCACTAGTTGGTTCATCAAGTATTAAAAGTTTAGGATGATGCGAAAGAGCGGTTGCAATTTCTAATTTCTTTCTCATCCCCTTTGAAAAAGTTTTAATTTGATTATTTTGGGGTAACGAAAATTCTTTTAAATATTTAAAATATAATTTAGAATCCCAATTTACATAAATATCTTTCATAATTGAATTTATATCTTTAGGGTTTAGTATTTCAGGAAAAAACATATCATCTAACACTATACCTATATCTTCCTTGATAGCCTTGTCATTTTTCCTATTATTCATACCAAATACATTTATCTCACCAGTATAATCATTTACTATATTTAATATAGACTTAATTGTTGTAGTTTTTCCAGCACCATTTTCTCCAATAAATCCTAAGATCATTCCTTTAGGTAACTCGAAACTAACATTCTTTAACTCAAAATCGTTATATTTTTTTGATAGATTTTTAACTTCTAAAATATTATTCATCATTTTTCCTCCTCGTATAAAATATTTATCATTTCTAATATTGTTTTCTTGTCAATGCTATTTAATTTTGCAATATTAACTGCTTCATCTAATAACAATTCTATTTTATTTAACAATTCTTCACGAACAACTTCATTATTTATTTCAGCCACATAGAAACCCTTTGATGGAACACTAATAACATATCCTTCATGCACTAATTCTTCATAGGCGTTTTTAGTTGTTATGACACTACATCTTAAATCTTTAGCAAGAGATCTAATAGATGGCAATAATTCATTTGCTTTCAATTCATTTGAAATAATTTTAGCTTTAATTTGCTCTTTTATCTGTTCATAAATTGGAACACCACTTGAATTACTAATTATAATTTCCATAATTCACCTCGCTTGTTTATATACATTATATACAGTATACACACATTTGTCAATATAAAAAAACAGATCAATTTAATTGATCTGCTCGATAAATTGTAATTTATGATTTACTTATTACTTTTTTCTGTCAACTTTTTTGTTTACACTATTGCTAATAATATAGAAATTTGAAATATAGCTACTGATAAAATTCTTATTTTCCATTTTCAAATTTTAATTTTTTTTGGCGCTTAGCTTCAAATTTCCAATAACCATGATTACGATTTCGGTGTGCTTTTTGCAACTTGTTTTGTTGGTTTTTTAGGGATTGTTCAGATCCTTTGATGATTTCTTTCTTTTCGTCCGAAACAAACCTTACGAATACATCATATAAAGCAATCCACCCTTCATAGGAAATTTCAGAAATAGATGAATTTATCAAAATTTTTATTTGTTTACAAATGCGTTTCTGCTGCTCGTAAGTAAATAGTTTCTTGGTTTTTTCCTTAAAAGTGTTGCCTGGAGCTGCAAAAACATATGATAGAAAATTTTTATAATCTTTGCTGTCTGCTACCTTTGGATTATCTCGCTTGTGAAAATGAACAAAACATATTCTCGCATTGGGTGCAGGACGAAAGTCCGTTGGCTTAAATTCATGGATTAATTCTGAAAAATACCAAGGTTTATATAAAAGAGAACGCATGCTTTCACTATAATAAGGTTGACCTGCATACTTTAAAAACGCTTCATATTGCATTATAAAATATATGTCCGTTGGAGAATTTTCAAATTCAAGTACTTTTTTCATTATATCAGCTGTAAGATTGAAGGGGATGTTTGCACAAATTTTATATTCTCCGCTATTTGGCAACTTATATTTAAGAAAATCTTGTTCGATAATTTGTATCTTTGAATCTTCTGAAAAAGTTTCCTTCAACGAAGCAGATAATTTATTATCATATTCAATCGCTATAATTCGTTTGCATTTTTTAGATAATTCCTCTGTTATAATTCCTTTACCGGGACCTATTTCGATAACTGTATCATCATCATTAAGATTAGTCTTATCAAGCAACTCCGAAACAAGTTTTTTGCTATGCAAAAAGTTTTGTGAATGTTCTATTCTCATAAATACCTCCTTTACAAATTACTATTTGTGTATCACTTTTATAATCTAATTA
>CAMGAM010000093.1 GCA_946007485.1 uncultured Mycoplasmatota bacterium | reverse complement strand
ATGATTTAATACTATTAGATGAAGAATTAACAAGTATTAGTGGATCTGAATTATTAGGTAAATTAAATAGTATTAGAAACTTTAATATTCCCGTTATTTTACTTAGTAAAGATAATAAGTATGAATATAATGAAGAATATTTGAAAGTTGGTTTTATAGATATCTTAATTAAACCATTAAAGAAAGATAGTTTATTAAATATTATAGATAAATATATAGACAAGGATGAGATATAATTCTTGTCTTTTATTTATAAATAATATAGATTTATTGTAATTTATTTTAATAAATGATATAATTAATACATAAATAAAAAGAATAGAGGTATGTATATGAATTTTTTAGACTTTGTAATTGGCCTATCAGTATGTTTTCTTCTTAGTTTTGTACTAGGATTAGAAAGACAATATCGTAGAAGATCACTTGGATTAAGAACAATGATTTTAGTAGCCTTAGGTTCTTATATGTTTGTTAGTTTTTCCTTTCTTATAAATGGCTATCAAATTGATGTTTCAAGAATTGCTTCCCAAGTAGTCGCTGGTATTGGTTTTCTAGGAGCTGGAGTCATTATTAAAGATAACGAAAAAAATCGTGTTAGGGGATTAACTACTGCTGCTACCTTATGGTGTGATGCTGGTATTGGTATTTTATGTGCGGGTGGCTTTATCAAAGAAGCCATTGTTGCTTCAGTATTCGTTCTATTTTCAAACATTATTTTAAGACACGTTAATTCATTAGTTAATGATAGAGTAGAGGATATGTCTACAAATGAAACATTTAATATAAGCATTAATACTCCAGATACTCAAAAAGTAATGGAATATATTACTGATACTTTATCTCGTGATAATTCCTTAAAAGGTAATAATTACAAAATCAATGATAGTAAACTAACATTTAATCTCATCGTTAAAAAGAATGAAGATAAAAAAGTTGACCGATTTATCATTAATCTAGTCAATACCTTCAAAATAAGTAAATATGAATATAAAAAAGTCGAAGAAATTAAATTAGATGAAACATCTGATGAATTATAAGAAAAACAACCATTACTCACCGGTTGTTTTTTCCTTTCTCATCTTTAAGAAGTTTTTTTATCTTGTAGAATTTTTCAATATATGTTTCTTCACGCTCATTTTTAACGGGTTTTCTTATATCGGACTCATCTTTAAGAAGTTTTTTTATCTTGTAGTAATCTCTAATAAATTTTCTTTCGCGCTCATCCCTAACAGATTTTATTATATCGCGCTCATCTTTACCGGGGTTTCTTATATCGCACTCACCCGTAATAATTTTTCTTATCTTATTATAAATTAAATTACTGCATGGTGGATATTTTCTCAACATTTCTTCTAGAAAAGGGTAATCTTTACAGTTGTTCATAGTTCTAAGCAAAGGTTGATAATTGAATTCTAGATAACGTTGAAAACCACTCATCTTTTCTTCTTGCTTTTTTATTTTATCCCGTAATAAATCTCTCATTTTATTAATGTCCCAGCTAGCGTGCACAAATGCTGTATAAAAATTAATATCATTGGAATAATCACGATCAACAAATACTACATCAGCAAGTGATTTATAAATATATTCAAAATTTTGTATTCTAATTAATTCATCACTCAATAGTTTATATGGAGCACCATTTATATTTTTAGCAAATAGATAAATATATTTAGCATTATTAGTAGCTAATATTTCATTTGCTATATCATCCATTTTAATTTTTTGAGTTTTAAGTAGTGAATTTAATATTTCTATCTCTATAGCATTTTCGGTTTCTAATAATTTTAAGATCGATTCCAATTCAAGTTTATCACCTTTAATAAGTTCTTCTGCCTTAATTGCATTAATTTTTTGGATTATATCTTTAACAATCATATTTTTATTAGAATCTATTTTTCTGTTTCTTCGACTTTGACTTATTTGAGATTGACGGTTAGAATAAATATATCTAATGCCTATTTCTTCTTCTAACTTATTTCTAATATTTCTCATTTGCATATAATCAAATTTAGGATCAGCATAGATTAATACATTAATGCCATCAAGTAATCCTTCTCGAATTTCATACATTTGCATATAATCAAATTTTGGATCCGCGTAGATTAACACATCAAAACCTTCTTCTAATCCTGATCTAATTTCTCTCATTTGCTCATCATCAAATTTAGGATTAGCATAAATTGAAACATTAACACCATTTTCAACCCCAGCTATAATTTGATTCCTTTGCTCATCATCAAATTCAGAATCCGCATAGACTGACACATCGACACCATTTTTAAGTCCTAGTCTAATTTTTCTCATTTGCTTATCATCAAATTTAGAATCTGCATAGATAGATACATCAATTTTATCTTCTAAACCTAATAGAATTTCTTCAACTTGAAAATAATTAAATCTGCATTCACCCAAAATATTGACAACATCATCATATCCTTGTTCAAAACGATTTAGAATTTTTTCCAAATTAGCTCCATTATACTGTTGTTTAATAATTGAAATAATCTCATTATGACCACTATCTAAAAGTTTATTAATTGTCTTTAAAACTTCATATGAACAAGAATTTAAAACTTTTTCTAACATAAATATTTCCTTTCTTCTGATGCCATTTATTATAGCAAACATAAAATATTTAATCAAGCAAAACAATTATAAATATAAGAAAAAACTCATCGATACATAAATCATTGAGTTTTATTTTTAATCATACTTTTAACTTTTTCTTCAGCATTTACTTCATCATCAGCTTCCGTAAGTTTAATAACTTATGATATTGAAGTAAGAACAGTTATTATTTTATATAAGTGTAATATTTAATTATTTTTATTTTTCTCATCTTTAACAAGTTTTCTTGTCTTAACTTTTTCAGTTATATCATCAATAATCATAGTTTTTTCATTTTTAGTATCCATACAAATTGTTGAAACATCATTTTCTAACCATAGTCTAATTTCTTTCATATGATCCCAATTATATTTTGGATCGGCATATATTGACACATCCACATCATTTTCTAATCCCCATCTAATTTGTACCATTTGCAAATGATTAAACTTTGTATCAATGTAGATTGACACATCCACATCATTTTCTAATCCATATCTAATTTGTTCCATTTGTTTAAAATCAAATTTCGGATCAGCATAAATTGATACATCTACATTATTCTTTAATCCGCATCTAATTTGATGCATTTGATACCCATCAAATTTTACATCAGCATATATTGACACATCGATGCCAGCAATTAAACCTAATCTAATTTGTTCCATTTGTTTCCAATCAAATTTT
>CAMGAM010000092.1 GCA_946007485.1 uncultured Mycoplasmatota bacterium | reverse complement strand
CATAATAATCAAACATTCTATATATTAAATTGTTTCCATACTCTTTTATAGTTGAAAAATCAGACATAAGTTTTTTAAAATCTTCTGAATTTAATATTTCATTTAAATATCTAACAGATAAATAGCTTAAATCATATCCATTATATTCATCATTACAAAATGAATTACCATGTTTCAAATTATTTAAATTTGGAATTATTTTAGTATTCTCTTTTACCTTTAAGTAAAATCTTTTAAATTTTTCTTCATCAGCATATTTATCTTTTTCCCCAGAAATAAATTGAGCCATACCTTCATCATACCAAACTATTCTATTTGAATAATCATTTTTTAATATATACTTCATATATAAAATATGAAACAACTCGTGACTCGCAGTATATAGTCTTTTTAATTGTGTATCTGGTTCAATGTATGCATTAACCATGCCATCATCATAAGTACCTTTTGCATATTTAGGTAATGACACTATTTCTCCTCTAATCTTATATATAAATTCTCTAAACTCTTCTAAATCGTCAAAATAATTCACAATAATCTGTTTATCAAATTCAATATTAAATAATTTCTTATATTCAACAATCTTATTTTGTAATAGTTTAACTGTTGCATTAGATAATTCTTCCAAACTATCGGAATAATTAATTCTACACAAATTTGTTTCAAGTATTTTTGCCATAATGATCACTTCCTATATACCTATTATATCACACCAATTCATATTCTCTAGCAATTATTCTATCATATGAACAATATTTTATGACATACCCATTATCTTGTTTACAAATAATAATACCTACTGTGCTATTTTCTTCAATAGTTTTAACATTTTTATCAATGTAATTCATATAAGTCATAATTTGACCCGTGTGTTCTTTCTTTAACTCAGTAACTTTTAATTCTACGACTACATAACACCTATATTTAATATTATAAAGTAATAAATCAATATAGTTATATCTATTACCTAATTTAATTGGATATTCACTTTTTATAAAAGTAAACCCTATTCCTAATTCTTCTAAAAAGTTTTCAATATCTTCCAAAATTAATTTTTGTAATACCTTCTCTGAAAATATATCATATTTATTATCATTCTTAATCTTAATTGGATTCTTTACAAAGTCAACTACATTTTGTTTGTCTTGATTTAGCAATTTATTTTTTGTGAATTCAGGAAGCCTTTCATATTCGTTAGATTTTATTCTTTCTCTTAACTGTCTTATTGATAAATTATTTAATTCAGCTATTTTAACATAGTATTGAAATTTATTATCATCAAACCAAAGAATTTCACAATAATGACTCCAACTTAATTTGGCAGACAGTGTCTGCCACTTTTGAGAAACTTTATAGAATTGTCTCATATTTCTTAAATTTCTTTGACTATACCCTGGGCCTAAATCTTCAGTCAATCTTAATGAATACTCTTTAATAATACTTTCTCCATATTGATTACCTGCATCTAATAATAATTTGCCAACGTTATAGTAAGAATTCAAATCATTTCTGTTGATTGAATAATTTTTAACAGTTCTATTTATTTCGTTATTTATTAATTCATTTTTTATCTCATTGTAGTAATTCATATCTACTCCTTTCTACGGACTATATGTCGCAATTCTTAATTTATTTTTTTTAATCTTAAACATAATACTTCCATCTTGATCTGTTCTATATATTTTTGAACCATCTAAATTATTTAAAACTTCTTTATTAGGGTGACCATACCTGTTATTCTTTCCAACACTAATAATGGAATATTTGGGATTTATCCCATCAATAAAAACTTTGCCACTACTTGTTTTACTTCCATGATGTCCTACTTTTAATACATCTATATTTAATATATTATATTTATCTAATATATCTTTCTCTTTATCTACCCCTGCATCTCCCATAAACATAAATTTATATCCATTAAGTTCTGCATAAATAACATTTGAGTTATCATTCTCGTTATCATATTCTTTTGTTTGTAAAAAATACAATTCATTATTATCTATATTCAGTTCTTTAATACATAAATAATATCTGATTTTCTTTTTATCTAATACTTTAATTAATTCTTTTTCTAAATCATTAAATTCTCCACAATTAAAAATAACTTTCTCTACATTAAAATTATCAACCAAATTAATTGCTTCCCCTATATGATCATAATCCCCATGACTTAAAATAAGATAATCCAACTTTTTTATCCCAAAACTTTTAAAAAAAGGGATAGTACTACTCTTTACAATAGAATATTTAGACCTTTTCTCTCTCCATTTCTCCATCTCATAAGAAAATTTTCCACCCGTATCAATTAAAATATTACCACTATTATTAGGAAGTCTAATCAAAGCACTATCTCCTTGTCCAACATCTAGATAATAAACATACAAATTACTATCAAAATAAATATAACCCTTATGAATTAAAAGCATAACCAAAAATAGAAGTACAAATTCAATTTTCCAAAAAGAAAGAAAAATAACAATATAATAAATAAAGTAGACACCAAAATTAACCTTTGGAAAAATAATATATCCAAAATTAATTGATGAAATGAATAAACTAATACGTTCCATAACAAAAATAGAATAATATAAAACAATATCTAAAAATGGAAATACAAATGTAATAAGTGATAATGGAAATACAATTATACTTACAAAAGGAATATAAAAAAGATTAAAAAGCACACTCATAAAATTCGTACCATAAAAATTATATATACAAATAGGAAATGACACTAAAAAACACACTACACTAACATAAAAGCTCCTTTTAAGTTTACTCTTTATAACTCCTATTTTCCATCGCATCATAATTAAAGTACCACTAATCAAATAAGAAAACTGAAACCCAATATCAAACAAATAAAATGGATCAATAAACAAGATCGTAATAATAACAATAAATAAAATATTTAAATTACTAATCTTCAAATTAAAAACCTTATTAATACTAAACAAAATGAACATAACACTGGCCCTAAGAAGAGAGGCCGGAAAACCCGCTAAAAAGAGATAAAACAAAAGAAACAAACAAACCATACCATAATTAAAATAGTTGTTATAACTTACCCTTTTCAAAAAGAAAAGCATAATACCTGCAAACAAACTAATATGCATACCACTTACCGCAAACAAATGAGATATACCATTATCTTGATAGCTTTCCTTAACTTCATTATCAATAAAACTTTTGTCACCCAAAATAAAAGTCATAATGTACACCTTAGATTTAGAAATACTATTTATCCTATCCATAACCAAATTCTTAAAATAAAATAAAAGTCCACTATTCTTTTCCATAATACTTATTTTATTTGCATTCATCAAATAAAAT
>CAMGAM010000091.1 GCA_946007485.1 uncultured Mycoplasmatota bacterium | reverse complement strand
TTTATATGTAGTGTTTGACAAATATTCTTTTTGATTGGTTTTAGTTACTTTACTTACGATGGTATTATCGTTAACCCATCCTATTTTTCCATTATCTAGTAAATATGGATTATGTGTACCAGTAATTATTTTAGTAATAGCGCCTTCGGTAATAGCAGGTGTTAGTCTATCACTACTAGTGCTTGATATGTAGACGCCATTTATTTTAACAGTATCTCCTAGTTGATATTTAGTGGATGATGATGAATTATTGTTAGATGGAAATTCTTTATCTAGATAATCAGTAGGATTAATTCTAGTACCATTTTTAATAATTTCAAAATGAAGATGTTTCCCATAAGCATTACCACTATCGGACATGTGTCCTATGAATTGTCCTTTTTTGACAGTAGCTCCTGCTTTTACTGGTAAGCCTTTTTCCATATGGGCATAGAGTGTTTCATAGCCATTATGATGATCTATTCTTAGGTAATTACCATAAGATAGAATACCTGTACTTCCTTTCATATTTGAATATCCATCTTGAGTTTCAATTATTGTTCCACTACTATGAGCGACAATATCATCAATAGTATAATTTTCACCTACTAAATCTATAGCAGTGTGTCCTTGACTATAGCCATTAGTTATTTCACCTTTTCCTTTTTTTAAAATAATACAATTAATAATATCACTTCCCTTCATAGATAGAATATTCTTTTATAATAATTTTAATCATTACAAATGGGAAAGTGAGGTTTATTTTATTTTTTTAAAGATAATTTTACTAATCATCTATTTAATAAGAGCATATTTTATATTAGGAGGTAAATAATGAAACATAATAACGATTTTGATAAAGCATTGAGAATTATAAAAGAAGCTAATAAAAATAGACCAATTACTTTTGGTTGTTGTTCACCTATGATAGGTCCGACTGGGCCTGCTGGTGCTACAGGGCCTACAGGACCGACTGGGCCGACTGGACCTACAGGACCGACTGGGCCAACTGGACCTCAAGGTATTGCAGGATTAGTTGGGGCTACTGGACCTATCGGAGCCACTGGTCCAACTGGACCGACTGGGCCGACTGGACCTCAAGGTATTGCAGGATTAGTTGGGGCTACTGGACCTACCGGAGCCACTGGTCCAACTGGTGCTACAGGACCAACTGGACCGACTGGACCTACAGGACCTACTGGTTAAAGTGAAACTTTGGCAGTTGGTACTACTACTACAGGGGATGCAGGAACGGAGGCATAAGTAGTTGACAGCAGTGGAAGTCCAAATCATGTATTTGACTTTGTAATACCTAGAGGTTTTGATGGTGTTGATGGTGCTACAGGGCCGACTGGGCCTACCGGACCTACAGGACCTACTGGTCAATGTGAATGTAATTGCAGATCAAATGGGCAACTTGTTTTAAATGGCGGAATGGAAAATAGTAGTAATGATAAACCATTAAACTGGACTTTTACTAATCCAGATGGAGTTACTTCAGTAAACATTCAAGGTAGAGTTCACTCTGGCAACTGGGCTGTAAATATTGAGGATGCTTCTGCTATCGAGCAAACAATCCCTGTTAATACTGGTGGATGTTATTATATATTATCATTCTTTGCAAGAGGTGAAGGAAGCCAAGTCGGACTGATTGCATCAGTTGTTTTTCAAACTACAACAGGTCCTATAAATGGTGAAATTATCGATATAAGACAACAGGATATTGTTAATTCTAATAGGAGTTTTGCATTCTATCAAATAGTTACTTCAGCATCACCAGATAACACTACTGCAATTACAATCAAATTCTTAGTAAATGCTGATGGTGAACAATCATTGGATTTAGATGATGTATCATTAATAATCGCATAATTATATAGTCTTAAATAAGCAATTTCTTTATTACAGAAATTGCTTATTTTTTTGCTCAACAATTATTTAAAAATAATAAAAGATTTCCCTATATTTTTAAAGGGAAATCTTTTAGTTATCAATATTAATCAATTTGTATTCTTTACTTCCTATACCTAAATTGGATGCAGCATCAATTGTATGAGTTCCATTTCTTGATTCAATTCTTTCTATCAAATGTTCTTTTCCTGGATCGTTAGAATTATATACTAAATCAACACATGCTTTATCGATAGCAACAGGATCTGTTGATGCAAGAATACCAATGTCCTTCATACATGGATCTTCGGCTTTAGCACAACAATCACAGTCGACTGACATATTGCACATAACATTTATATAAGCAATATTGCCACTAAATAATTTAATAACGGATGAAGCAGCATCGGCCATTGATTCTAAAAACAAATCATGATCAGCGGTCCATATTTTTTCTGGTTCTCCTGCTCCGTGAATGTAAGCTTTACCATAGGATGAAGCACATCCAATTGATAATTGTTTTAGAGCTCCGCCATAGCCTCCCATTGGATGGCCTTTAAAGTGTGATAGGACTAGCATTGAGTCATAGTTATCTATATTTTTTCCTAAATAGTTTTTCTTAATAATTTTACCGTCTGGAATAGATACTTCTTTATCTGGACCTTCAGCATCAAGCAAATCGACGGAATAATATTTGGTCCAACTATGATTATCTAATAATTTTTTATGTTTCTCAGTAGTATTTCTTTCTCCATCATAGGCAGTATTACATTCAATAACTGTTCCACCAACATAATCAATGATGTCTTTAAAATATTCTGGATGAAGAAAATTTTGATTTCCTGATTCTCCAGAATGAACTTTAATAGCAACATTTCCTTCTAATTTAATTCCTAATTTTTGATAGATTTTAACCAACGATTCTTTTGTTAAATCTTTAGTAAAATAGACTTTACTTTTCATGTTTCACTCTCCTTTTATCTAATTTTATCATATTTTTTAAATATGTCTATCTTTTTATTTAAATATGTTGTATAATTAATTTGTCATTATTTGCCGCTTTAGTTCAGTGGTAGAACAGAAGCATGGTAAGCTTCAGAGGACAGTTCAATTATGTCAAGCGGCACCATTTTTATTTTTATGTGCAAGGATGGCGGAATTGGTAGACGCGCTACTTTGAGGTGGTAGTAATTTTTTAATTGTGGGAGTTCAAGTCTCCTTTCTTGCACCAGATTGATTGATACTCGAACTTTTTTGAGTGCAAATAAATATTAGCTATTTTCAGTTTCGATAAAATTTATTTTGTTTGCTAATTACTATATATAATGGAATAGAATTATATTTTTGTTAGTATATTTTATTATTTAAGATATGAAAATGATAAGGTAAAAATAGAAAATACGGCTTTGAAAAATAAGACGAAATTTGTTTGACAAGTTTTGTTTTTTTTTTGTTAAAATTTGATTTGGAAAAGATGACACATGTAG
>CAMGAM010000090.1 GCA_946007485.1 uncultured Mycoplasmatota bacterium | reverse complement strand
TAATAAACAGGGCATACTTAATCAATAAAACCAAACCCGATATGTATATTTCAATTCATTTAAATTATATAAATAATAGTAAGTGGAAAGGACTTCAAATATTTTATAATGATCGCAATAAAGAAAATGAAATTATTGCTAGTAAACTAACTGAATATTTAAAAGAAAAAACATCTAATATTAGAGAATATAAAAAAAATAATACTTACTATATGTATAAGAATATAGAGCCACCAGGTGTTCTTATTGAAGTAGGATTTCTATCTAATCCAGATGATAGATATCGTTTAACCCACGAAGAGTATCAAGATAAATTAATATCTAACATAGTCTATAGTATCGAAAAATATTTTAATAATTCAAAATAAAGTTCATCAATTTATGATGGCTTTTTATTTAGCACTATTAAAAATAAAGCCTTGATTTTAATAGTGCTAAATGATATAATTTTAACAGAAAAGATAAAAGGTAATTGTAAGGAGGAAATCTATGAATACAGAGAATTTATCAATCCCAGAAGGGTATACACTTTATGAACAATTAGATACTGGATATGTTATCACAAAAGATAATTGCAGAGTATTTATACCATATGATTATAATGGTGATACAGGCACTTCAATATACAGACCAGGATCTGGAAGTCTAGGAGATGATTATTACCATATTAAAGAAAGCTTAAATGAGGGTGGAGATCAAATAGTAGTTATGATTTCAGGAACATCTGCAGATGATAACGGAGCACAAAACTACACTTACAATGAACAAAATCAAAAACTATATGGTATCGCAAATGAAGTTCAACAATCATTAGGAATTACCACCAGCGGCATAACAGAAAATGGTTATAGTATGTCTTATGATGCTGCTATGAAAGGTGGTGCAGAATATGCTATTGCTAATCCTGACGCAGAACCTATAACAATAAACTTAATAGATGGTCATCGAGGAACTGGAGATAAAGGATTAGAACGCATTCTAGATTTAAATCAAACTCAACTGGAAGCCTTAGCGGAAAATGGAGCTACAGTTAACATTTTTGAACGTTCTAATGAAATGGATAGTGAAAGTGTAAATAATGCCATTGAATATTTAACAGAAAATGGCGTAGATGTACATGTATATTATGGCGAAAATAATCATGCAGAACAAAGAAATGATGCAATGGATGCCGGCATATTTACAAGTACCCCAGATTATAGAGGATATAAAGAAGTGACATATTCTGCTTCAAATACACCAGAAACTACTAGCACTAATCCTGGGGCAAGTAGCAGCGTACCGCCAGTAAATAATGGAACCCAAAATGTTGATTTGAGTAAGTATGCTACTCAAGTTGGTAAAACGGCTACAAAATATGTTATTCCAGCTGGAGAAATGGGAAATGACACCGGAAAAACGATTGAATTAATTATTCCAAATGATAAAAACGGAATCTATGGGATGTATGGCCAAATTGATGGTGGAGAAAAAGAAACTTGGAGTAAAATGGAAGATAGTCTTTTAAATAATAATGAAGGAGCTATTGCAGTTAAATTAAGTCCTGCATCTTCAATTACAAGTGCATCAGGTAGAGCACAAACTGCCGAAGAAAATATGGAAATTTTATCTTATATTGGTAAAATTACTGGTCAAAAAGAAGCCCAAGTAATAGGTGCCAGTAATGGTTCATTATATGCTCTCGATGTTGGAGCTGAAAGTGCCTCATCACCTAATAAATATGGTGTAACCATAACCATCGTTGGCTGGACAGATTATGCTAATCCAGAAAATGCTGATTTTATAACTGCCCTAGAAAAAATGAAAAAAGGGAATGTTGAACTTATTGGCATAACTGATACCGATATTTCAGAAAATTCCGGAACTGGTAAGGCGATTGCTGAGTATTATAAAAGAGGTGGCACCGCTGGTATATATCAATATGCAACAGGGTATAGTCATAATACAAAATGTTATATGGGGGCTCTAGCATTCATGGGAATTGCGACAGGTGTAAACTTTTCACAATATTTAGAATATGAAAATGGAGAACAAAGTATTAGCCCTTATGATTCATCAACAATACAAAACACCAGTAGTAGTGATAGCAGTGAAACAGTATCTGTTGATTATCAATTTGTAAGAGATAAATTAAATAGTATATTTGCATTAATCAATAATTTTTCAATAACAATGTCTGATTCTATAGGAATGACTACTTCAGGATCAGCAACATATCAAGCAGCAAATACAATATTTAATAATTATGCAAACACTAGCATTAATTTTCTAAATTCATTAGGATATACATGTGGCAACATCCTAACGATGGCCGAATCGTTAAATGAATTGGATAAATCATTAGCAGAAACTGCTCTAAATGATGCTATTTTATCACTTGATTCAATAAATATATCAAGTTTTAATGAATTTTATGATAAATTACCAAATTTTGATATGTTATCCAGTTTCAAAGATGAAGGTGGAACTCTAAAAATAACTAAAGATGGATTGCTTGCAGCTATGTCAGATAGCAATGTGATTCTAAGTGCATTAACAAATGACATTGCAGATACACAAAAATTAAAATCACAACTAGATTCATTTGTTCAAGATTCAAGCAATAATTTAAAAGGACCAGCTTGGGATAAAATGCGAGATAAAGTCAATGAATATAGTGAGACTTGCCAAAAGAAAATTAATTATGCAAATAACTTAATTACTAGTATGAAAAATGCTTATCAAAAACTATTAGACCACATGGAAGAATTTGATACCCTAGACATGGCACAAATTGGAGAAATAGAACAAGGAATTTCTGATATGAAAGCTCAAATATCAGCATTAGAAAGTTTAATTGCTAGTACTCCAGATTATGAAGATATTATGGGATATGACCCTAAAACAGGAACCTATACAGTAGTTGGTCAAATATCACATGTAGCAGAAAAAGAAAGTTGGAGACAAACAATAAAAATATGTGAAGAAGTAAAAGCAGTATTAGAGAAAAATTTACAAAAATTAAATGAACTACCATCAGTAGACTCATCAGCAGCCGAAGAGATTAACTCTAATACTACTAATCAACCAGAAACACCTACTGCAAAACCAATTAGTAAACCAACTTCAACACCTAATGATAGCGTTAGTTTGGATACAAATGATTTAGATAATCCAAAGCCTAATCAAACTGTTAATAATGAATCGACAAATGTTAATAAAGACAATAATAAGGAATCAATTGATAAGCAGGATGAAACTAAAAATGATCAAATAGTAGAAAAAAATGAAAATAATACAAATACACAAGATGAAAAACAAACAAGTACACAAAATAATCAAAGTATACCAGCAACAAATGAACAACAACCAACAATTAATAATACAGCCCCAGAAACAA
>CAMGAM010000089.1 GCA_946007485.1 uncultured Mycoplasmatota bacterium | reverse complement strand
TTTATGATAAAGCCGGAAATACCAATACGATAAGTTGTAGTTTAAGTAAAGTGGAAAGTTCTACGCCAATAACTCCTACGCCGAGTCCTACACCATCTCCTTCTTTAGGAATTGAAAGTTCTTTTAAAGATTATAGTGGTGATGGTGGATATTTATTAGGATATGCTCTTTATATTCCTAAGAATGCAACTGAAAATATGCCACTTATCGTAGCGTTACCAGCAAGTCAAGATAGTTATGGAATTGTTAAGTCAATATTTTCTAACTGGAAATTGGATGATATACCGGCTTTTATATATATTCCAAAGGTAACAAATTACTATTTGAACTATGGTATTAAGGCAGTTATGAAACAGTTAGATAAAATAATTGAACAGTATAGTATAGATAAGAGTAAAGTTTCTGCAACAGGTTTTAGTTCAAGTGGAACCTATGTATACACGATGGTAGGAAACTATCAAGAATATTTTTCAGCAATGGTTCCAGTTAGTTCTGGTGTTCAATATGATAGTAGTATTATTCAAAATAATTTAGAATTCTTTAAAAAATTGCCAATGAGGGGATATGGAGAAACTGGTGGAAAATATGATGCTTCTGGAAATAAATGTGCCGGTTATATGGGTATTTATCCTGCTAAAGTTATGAGTAATTTATTTACTAAACTTGGTAAACCATCAGATTTTACTGATTTAGGAGTGATGTGTCATAATGTTGTTTTGCAATATGTCTTTAATATAGATAATAATCATGATAATAAATCAGATGTTATAGAATGGATGATAAGTCAATAATTATCATCCGTTTTTACTTTTATAATTATAAAGAAAAAACATTTCAATGAGTGTTTTGAAATGATAATAGGCATATTATAATATTTTATCGATGATACCATAATCTAGTGCTTCTTCAGCATCCATATAGTAGTCTCTATCGGTATCTTTTTCTATTTGTTTGAGGGTTCTTTTGGTATTTTTAGCAAGAATGGTATTTATTTTATTTCGTAGATTTAGAATTCTTTTAGCAACAATGTCGATTTCAGTAGCCTGTCCTTTGACACCTCCTAAGGGTTGATGAATCATTACTTCACTATTAGGTAAACAATATCTTTTACCTTTTTTGCCGCAAGATAGTAAGAAGGCAGCCATAGATGCACACATACCAACACAAGTTGTTGAGACATCACTTTTAATAAAATTCATGGTATCATAGATGGCCATACCGGAAGTAATTGAACCGCCAGGAGAATTTATGTATAAGGAAATATCTTCTTTTGAAATACTGTCAAGATAGAGAAGTTGGGCAATGATGACATTGGCTAAATCGTCATCTATTTCGCCACTTAATAAAATAATGCGATTTTTGAGAAGTCTTGAATAAATATCATAGGCTCTTTCACCCATATTACTTTTTTCAATAACTGTTGGAATTAACATTTTGATCACCTAATATTATTTTAGTACAGTTAATTATTTATTGCTATTAAAAGAGAACGACAAAAATCTAGATTAAATATGGTGATATGTGTTAGAATATAATTAATGGGTGATAAAATGAAGATTGATATAGTTTTAGTAGGAAGACTTAGATGTAATTGTTATATATTAGATAAGAATGGTGAAGTGTTGGTAATTGATCCAGGGGATGAATTTAAAAAAATAGAGAAAGTTATTGGAAATAGAAAGGTATTAGGGGTAATTATTACTCATCATCATTTTGATCATGATGGTGCATTAGATGAGATGGTTAATAAATATGGATGTCAGGTGTATGATAAGAGTAATTTATTGGAAGGAGAATGTATGATAGGAAAATTTAGTTTTCAAGTGATATATACTCCTGGTCATAAGGAAGATTTAATTACTTTGTATTTTGATAAAGAAAAAAAAATGTTTTGTGGTGATTTTATGTTTAAAGATGGAATTGGAAGATGTGATTTAGAGGGTGGTAATATGGATGAAATGATTAAGTCAATTAATAAGATTAAGAAATATGATAGGGATATTGTCATATATCCAGGACATGGTGATAAGACTACTTTGGGGTATGAAATAGATAATAATATATATTTCCGAGATGATATAGAGTATTTTTAATAGATAGAAAGACTGCAATATTTTGTAGTTTTTTCTATTTTATATTATGTTTAAGTTTAAAAAGATAATAAGTGGGTATATTAATTATTGGGAGATGAAAATATGGAAAATTATACGGAAGTACCTAATATTATTTCAGGAAAAGATTTAGATTATTTAAGTGATATGTTTGAATGGAATTATATAGCAATGAAGAAGACTAATGATATGGTTAATAAGACACAGGATGAAGATATTAAGAAAATCTTAGAAAAGGGATGTAATCTATTTGATCAGAATATGAAAGAGGTTATTAATATTTTAAATAATGGGGGTAAGAATGAATAATAATAAGATATGTAATCCAAAAGTAGAAGTACCTAAAGGAATTAATTTAAATGATAAAGATTATTTAACAATTCTTTTGACTTGTTTAAAGGATATGGAAAAAAATTATGTAATAGCTTTGACTGAAGTTAGTAATGAAAATTTATATAGTAAATATGTGGAGATATTTAATTCTTTATCATCTTTACAAAGAGAAGTATATGAAATGATGTTTAGAAATGGTTGGTATCAATTAGAGAAGGCCGAATATGATAAGGTTAGTCAGAAATATCAAACTTTGAATCAAGAGTATAATGAAATAGGAATGTAGATTAGGACTAATAATCCTAATTTTTTTTCTGTTTGGGTAATTTTCTTGACTTTACTAATAATTTGAAGTATTATATACGATGATTTTTGGGGAGATAGATGTGATATGGTTGATTATAAGAGAGTATATACGATGACAAATGAGAATGTTTCTTCATTTAAACAATTATATAATTTTGATATGGCTAATGTTTTTACGGTACTTGGAAGTGGAGATCAGTATTTTACTAGTTTATTAAATGGAGCTAGTGAAGTATCGGTATTTGATGTTAATTATACGGCATGGTTATTTTTTAGAATTAAATTTAAGGCAATTAAGGTGCTTAATTATAATGATTTTGTTAAGTTGTTTATATGTAGAAAATTTGATGATATAGAAATATATAATAAAATGTATAATTATTTATCTTATGATGAATTAAATTATTATGTATATTTAGCTAATAATAGTATACTATTTAATAGTTGTTTTCATCCAAATACATTACTTATAGTTGATGATAAAGAGAAATTGATTCCATATCTTGGTGTTGATAATTATTATAAATTGAAAGAAATTATTAGTAAGAGAAAATTACCTAAATTTTACTTGGATGATTTTATGAAATTACCTGTTAAAATGGGGTATGATATTATTTTACTTTCTAATATATATGATTATATTGATTTAGGATT
>CAMGAM010000088.1 GCA_946007485.1 uncultured Mycoplasmatota bacterium | reverse complement strand
AGACAAGTAGTGAAACGATGAATCAATCATTTAGTTTATCACTAAATGGTAGTTGTATGGATTATCCACAAGCAAGTAAACCAGATATTAAAGATGGTATGATACCGGTAGTAATATCTAGTAATGGAGTAACTTCAACAGTATCTGAAGACGATGCTTCTTGGTATAATTATAATAATCAAGAATGGGCTAATATGGTACTTGTTAGTGATAGTTCTAGAAGTACTTATCAAAATACATCTGGAGTAGTAGTATCAGAAGATGACATTTTAGCTTATTATGTCTGGATACCTAGGTATAAATACCGAATACCAGAAGTTAAATGTAGTACATTAACTAATCCAACTTTAGAAGAATATCCATCATGTTATGCATATGTATTAAGTGATAGTGATAAGACATTACTTATTAATTGGTGGCATGCTGTTGCCCAGAGTTCTGGAATTACTAGTTATACATTGGAAGAAGCAACGACAGATGTAAATAATGCCCTTCAGACAGGTACTTTTTCAAATGCTAGTCTTGGAATTGAAGCGCCTACTTCTCAATTTATTAGTTTATATAATCAAAATAATTCAGATAATCAGATAACTTATACGATGGAATTTTCTTCTTCGAACAAAATCATCACAGGTCCAAGAGAAATTGATATTATATATGAAGATAAATCAACAACTAAAACTTTGGGAGATGCAGTTAATACTTATTATACTCATCCAGCTTTTACATTTGGAGATACGGAAGTAAATGGCATATGGGTAGGAAAGTTTGAAACAGGTGGAACGGCTACGGCTCCATTAATAAAACCAAATATCAGTTCTCTTAGAAAGCAAACAGTATCTGAAGAATTTGCAACTGCTCAAATATTTGGGACAAGTACATATGGAATGACTAGTAATATCGACGCACATATGATGAAGAATAGTGAATGGGGAGCAGTAGCATATTTATCTCATAGTAGGTATGGGGTAAATAGAGAAGTATATATTAATAATTCATCTGGATATTATACCGGAAGAAGTGGTGGAAATGTTGGTGGAAGTACCGCTATTAATACCGTATATACCAATCAAACATCAACTGATGAATATAATACATATGGATTTTATACTTGGGATGGTTATTTACTAGAATATGACACAAATACAAAGAGTAGTACACATGATATAAGTAAAGTAGCCAGTACAACAGGCAATATTACTGGAGTTTATGATATGTCAGGTGGTGCTTTTGAATATGTTATGGGATATTATAGTCCAGCAAGTAGTACTTGGGGTGCAACTTCATCAAGTAATTATGCAGGATTTTCAAGTCAACCTAATAGTAAATATTATGATGATTATACGACTACAAATCGACTTACAGCATGTAATGGTGGAATATGTTATGGACATGGCTTATCCGAGGTAAGCAATTGGTATGGTGACAATGCCTTCTTTGTCATTGCCAGTACTCCGTGGTTCGGACGTGGCGGCGGCTACAGCTATGGTTCCAAGGCGGGTGCGTTCCTCTTCGACTTCCGCAATGGTAGTGCCAACAACAATGATGCCGCCCGTTCGGTGCTTCTGGCTGGTTCTTAGTATATAGTGTTATTAATATATAAATATTTGGATATAATAGTTAACTGATAGGTATTTGAAGCGGAGCTAACGGTATAAAAAAAGATAATTATAAGAGAAGTTATTAATCATAAAAAACTATCCTTTTATTAGGGATAGTTTTACTTTTTGATTAGTTTAAATGATTTTAATTTAGTATAAGCATTATATATTGGTCTATTGATTACTAGTAATAGGTTAGGGGGATATTCAATAATATTACCTCCAAAACCTATTTTATACATATATTGATTATGATATTTATTAGATTTGTTTTGATAATCTTTATGTATTTCTCCAAGATTAAAAATACGATATCCAAGAGAATAATATTTTTTAATGATGCCCCATTTTAAGATATGAGTAGAATGAATTTGACGATATTCTTCTTTATATCCATCTATTAAGAAATATATTTCATGATTATTTTTTATAATAATAGATGTGCCAATAATGATACTGTCAGAATATTGACTATTAATTTTTAGAGCACGATTTAAGTTTTGGGAATATTTTTCTAGTGTATTATCAGAATTGATTTTCTTGTTTAGTAATTTTTCTTTAATATTACCAATATTTTTATTAATACTGTTATGAATCTTTTCATTTTTTAATTTTTCTTTTTCGTATAGTTTTTTACTATTTACAAGATATGTATGAGGATTTAATTTGGCTAGAAAGATTTCCATTTTATTATCTTTACTGTTATAGATAGACATTAGATTTTGATAGTATGATAATGATTCGTGGGACTTTTTCTTAAAGATATTATAGGCATCTTCTAAATCTTTACTAGTTCCTTTATGGAGGGTAATGCCATATTTTAAACCTTCATTAATGTTACGTTTAGTATTACGATTAAAATTTTTGTAGATGTCATGTACACTATTGTTATTTTCAATGATAACATCATATTTTTCAAAATCACTAGTGTATCCAATATTTTTATATCCAAGAGTATAAAAATTGTTTATGATACTTTCATTATTTTCAATGAGTTGATTTTGCTTATTATAAATTTTATGTTTATACATTGGATTGGTAATTAGATATGTTACTTTTTCTTTTAGAAGATATTTTTTTAATTCTTCAGTAAAGGTTTTTACTAATGAGAAGTTTGCATAATCAATTAAAAATCCATTTGGTGCAATAGCTTCTTTGACACTTGGAGAGACATTAGTTATTAAAATTAGTGTTGCAGCTTGAAGATTATTGAAATTATCAACTAGACCTAAAAATAGGCGCTTTTTATTAACATTGTTTTTAAGCATTGAAAATTCAATTGTTTGACCAAAATTTCTTTTGCTGTGAATGTTAGAATAATTTTTGTATTGAGTCTGAGTTAATTCAATTATATGCATATAATATCTCTCCTTTCAGAGATAGTATTATATCATAAAAAATAGAAAAATAGAAGAGGTAATGTTACCAATTAGTTAACGTTCAATACTTTTTTAGTATTTAAAATTGACTTAGAGTAATTATTATGATAAATTTAAATCATAGGTGATAGGTAATGAATAAAAAGGTAATAATGGGTAGATTTATTGAAAAGATAGAAGATAGGAAATTAATGACTTTATTTATTAAAGAACTTTTTGATTATGATAATTTTAATGATTATAATTATTTGTTTAGAATGAAAGATGATAATAAAAGAGTAATTATTGATATATATGATAATGTTAGTAGTAATAGATTTAATAGATATATATTTTCTTTTACTAAGGGAGATTATGATTTTAAATTAGTTGAAGATAAGAATGTTTTTGTTAGTTATATTAATATTTTAAATTTATATGATAGTGATAATAAACTTTTAA
>CAMGAM010000087.1 GCA_946007485.1 uncultured Mycoplasmatota bacterium | reverse complement strand
TTATGGATTTATGTCAAGTTTTTAGACACATTTTTTTGAAAGATGTTATTGACCGTATTTAAATTTATTCCAATTTCCTTTTGACAAGCAGAAATATTTTTATTAATTTATAGTCGTTTATCTGATTATTATTTTCAAAAAATGAAAATAATAATCATTAAACTCCACTAAGGTAAAAAATATTTCTTTACTTATCAAAAGTTTTCTCGGCATAAAATTAAATACTAGATCGTTGCTAAATTCGCAATATAGTTGTTATACTTCTGATTAGGTGTAATATAACCTAATGATGAATGTATTCTTTGATTATTGTACCAGCTTTCAATAAACTCAAATATAGCTAGTTTAGCTTCATTAAATGTTTCATAATTATTAACATTTACTTCTTCTTTCTTTAATATGGCATTGAAGCTTTCCATACTTGCATTATCATAAGGATAACCTTTTTTGCTATAAGAATGTTTTAAATCTAACGATAATAATAGTTTTTCAAAATCGTTTGATGTATATTGACTGCCACGATCAGAATGGAATATACCATTTTTTCCCAGTCCTCTAGTAACAATTGCTTTATTGAAGGCTTCTATTACTAGATCATCTGTCATGTTTAATCCATAACTCCATCCAACAACTTTTAAATCAAATAGATCCATTACTATTGCTAAGTAAGACCATCCTGTTTCCTTTGTATATATATAGGTTATATCTCCAACCCATTTTTTACTTGGTTCATCATCAAAAAAGTCTTGTTCTAAAAGATTGGGATATTCTTTCGTACTATCTGTTTTTGAACTACCAGAATGATTATACTTTTTTACTACAATACTTTTTAAACCTAAAAATTTCATTCTTCTAGCAACTCTTTTTTGACTGACATTGATACCTTCTTCTTTTAGTTTTTTAGTTATTTTAGGTGACCCATATCTACCTTTAGATTCATCATAAATCTGTTTAATTTTAACATCCAATTTCTGATTATTTTCTTTGTAACTATTAGTTTTATGATTACAATGGTAATAATAAACTGAATGATGAATATTCAAACATTTGCATAATAATCTAACATCGTAGTGATATTTATTATCGTTTATAAACTCTATTTTATCTTCTATTTTTTCGAGAATATGGCAACTACTTTTTTTAATATCTCTACCTCTTGTTCTAATTCTCTATTTTTCTTTTGTAACTTTAATATTTCGTCGTTACATGTAATTTCACCAGTTGAAGTAGTTATAGTACCATATTTTTTTCTCCATTGAGTAATACTTGCTCTAGTAATGCCATATTCTCGTGCAATATCACTCATAGTTTTATCCTTGCTAGTTTCACAAAGATTAACAATCATTTTTTTAAATTCTTCATCATGTTTAGCATATTCTTTTGCCATAGACACTTCCTCCTCTTTTTTTGACTATTTATTATACCACTCCTTTCAAAATTTCGTGTCTATAAATCTATACTAACACCAATAATCTATCATATTTTGTTTGTATATCTTCAACTGTAAAATATGTATAACTTAAATCTTCAAGTGGAGTTATTTTTCTTTTTAATTCACCACTTGAATAACAAGATAATTTTTTATATATAACAGTATCTCTAAATATTGGATAATCACTTGGACTTAAACTTTGTAAAGTATTAATTGAAGTATTCTTAAATATTCCCTTAGTGTTATATAAAGACTCCACTACTGACAAAAGCATAACTAATTCTTTTTCCGTGATATCTTCAAAAGCTGTTTTGAAAAAAGCCTCTAAAAAACCTAAATGTTTTGCTAAAGGACAATCAGTTTCTTTTGTTTCTTTATCTTCATCATCACTAGGAATATATCTTATTTGGAGTGGATTAATAATACCACCCTTTTTAGAGTAGAGATCAATATATTCACCACCATTTGAAATAACTAGATTCTTATACTCATTTTCTGCATCGAGAATGAAAATTTTTGTTCCACGAGCATATTCATTGATAATCATTTTCTTCATAGTAAAACTTTTACCACCACCAGTTGACGATACGATAGCAATATTATGAGAAGTTCTTTGATTATTAATTACAAAAGGATCAAAGAATATTGGAAGTGAAGTATGTAAATCAACTCCCAACATATAACCACTAGAGTCATTAAAATATGTTTTAGTAAATGGAAAACCAACACTTAAAGTTAGTGTTGATAAATAAATAGAATAATCATCTAAAGATGTAGTAGTTAAATCATAATTTTGCCAACATTCCATTTGTCTTAATTTAGGAATATCTAACTTTATTTGATATCTATCTACTAATCGTTTTAAATCTCTAAAAGTATTTTTAGTACCAGTAATTATTAAAGTTAAAGATACTTCTTTAATCTTTTCATCGCCATTTTTAATTTCTACCATTAATTGTTGAAAATTTTCCTTTTGAGTATCAAGTTCAATAGCATCACTTAATTTCTTAGTTGTGCTTCTATCAGATAGTAAGAACTGATATTGAGAATTAACCCAACGGACTAATTCATCTTGACTAATAGCATCTTTAATACTAATACAAGCCCTTACATCTGGAACATTAAATATTTCTTCAAAGAAAAGCTCATCTACAAATGGTGGAATATTTTTTATAGTTACCATTTGAATATCTTTATCATCCATCTTAAGCATATTAGTTTTTTCTTGGATAGAAAGTGGAGATACTAAGGATGGTAAATCACTCCATATCAAATCATCCAATGCTTTTGGATTCATATATAAGTTAGTTAAAAATTTATATATTTCTAATCTGTTATCAATAACTTCCATATTAATTCTTGGAGTTATTTTAGAAATAATTTCTTCAATTTCATCTAATTGTTTTTCCAAAGTATTTAAGTCTTTAGCAATTACCACTAAGTAATAAACACTAGAGATAGTGAAGTGATTTTCTTCTAATTCTTCAATTAATCTTTTACTTTCATCAAGTAATTTTTCCTTTTGTGAATCATCTTTATAATAATTTATTAATTCTTCTAAATTAATCTTATTATTATTTAGATTTATTTTTTGATCTAATTTATAACATTTAAGATTTAAGTTTCTTATTTGGTATAAACTTTTTAGTGCAAAAAAAAGTTGTTCTTTTCAGATTTACTTGTTAATGACAAATCAATAGCCTTAACTTCAATCAAAGAAGCAACTTCACCAGTTTTTAATTCTATTAAACCGTCATCTGCAACTGACTTAACATTTGAAAAAGTTTGAGAGTTTTTAATTCTCCTATTCATTTGTTTCTTTATTACAAACTTTGGTTGTTGTTTTTCAAGTTTCTTTTTTTCTTTTTCTAAAACTTTATCTTTATTTAATTTTTTATTCTCAGGGAATAACCCGATATTATCATCTCCATTTCTATAAGTAATTTATTAAAAATAAAAGACCAACTATGAAAGTTGATCTCATCGATAAATTGTAATTTATCGAGATTATTGTAACATAAAAGTTAGATATTTTCAAATCAATATATAACTTTCTAAATTTTA
>CAMGAM010000086.1 GCA_946007485.1 uncultured Mycoplasmatota bacterium | reverse complement strand
GAGATATGTATAATAACTGATAAAGATTCCTACCATGATGATTCCTTCAATTCTAGTTAATTTACGATCATCTTTGGCAAAAGTGTAAAGAATGATACCAGATGTTATCATAATGAGCATATCGATAAGATTAAAACTACTAGTAGTAACGCTTCCTAAAATCATAACAGGTAATCCAAGAACAAAACCGATATTAAAAATATTTGTCCCAATGATATTACCTACGATAATATCAAATTCTCCTTTTTTAGCAGAAGTAATGGCCATTACTAGTTCAGGAGTGCTAGTTCCAATTACTAAGATAACCATAGTGATTAGTTTTTCACTAATATTTAATTGTCTAGCTATTTCAACACAATTATCAACAGCTAAATTACTTCCAATAGAGATAGCTATTAATCCAAGAATGGAAATGATAATTGATTTTGATAAACTCCATTTAGGTGAATCTTTGATAGATTCTTTTAAATTATGGTGTTTTTTATAATAATTAAAAATATAGTAAATAAAACTTAAAAATATTAGAAAGAGAATAATTCCATCGTTTCTTGATATGGTATTAATGGTTTTATTAAATGTATTATCTAAAAGAAGAATAGCAAAGATCGCAATTATTAAAAAGTGAAGTGGTAATTGCTTTTTTATAGTTTCACTTTTAATACGGATTGGTCTAATAATGGCAGCAATACCAATTACTAACATAGTATTGACAATGGTACTACCGACGACATTGGCTAAAACAACATCATCATTGCCATTTAATAATCCTTGAAATGAGATAAATAATTCGGGAGCACTAGTACCGAAAGCGACGATGCTTAAGGAGATAATTATTTTAGGTATTTTTAGGTTAACGGCAGTAGAAGAAATAGCATCTACGAAAAAGTCGGCTCCCCTTATTAATAAATAAAAACCAATAAGAACTAAAATTATATTAGTAATCATGTGCTCACCTCTTTATTCTATAATAATGATAACAAAAAAAATAATATTTATCAAGAAAAAAAGTACTTATTCGTACTTCTTTAAGATGTCTCTTGCAGCAATTAAACAATTAGCAGATGCAGCAACGATTTTTCCAGCTTTACCGGCACCATCACCGACAAAATAAATATTATCATTTTCTAATTTAAAATTATTGTCAGTTGTTATTTCATTTGAGAAAAATTTTATTTCTGGGCCATATAAAAGGGTTTCATCATTGTTAATTCCGGGAATAATTTTATCTAATTTTTCTAATCCTTCAAGAATATTAATGATGATACGATGAGGAAGTACTAGGGCTAAATCACCAGCAACACAATCTTTTAGGGTTGGTTCAACAAATCCTTTGTTGATACGATGCCATTCTGATCTTCTGCCACTTCGTAAATCCTTTAGCGTTTGAATGATTGGTTTACCAGCGCCAAGGACATTAGCAATTCTGGCAATTGATTCACCATACATACGAGTATCAGTAATTGGATGAGTTAAATTTACTTTTGAGATAAAAGCAAAATTACTATTGTTAGATTTAGTATCTTTTAGAGAATAACCGTTGACACAGCAATATCCTTCATATGATTCTTTAGCGACATAGCCACCAGGATTTGAACAAAAAGTTCTGATTTCATCACCATAGGTATCAGTTTTGATAAAAATAGTTGGTTCATAAAGAATTTTACTAATATCTTCCATAATTTCTTTTCTAAATTCGACACGGACACCAATTTCAATACTTTGAGAAATATATGGTATTTGATATTTGTCGGCTAATTTACCTATCCAAGCAGCACCAGTACGACCTGGGGCTACGATAACTTTTTTAGCTTTGTATATAGTATCTTTACCTTTATATTTACAAATAATTTCATGATCATCTGGGTTGATTGTTTTAATATCTAGAACATCGCATAATTCAATAGTTTCAACTGAGTTGCTGCGAAGAAATTCAGTTAATTTTTCAATACATTCAGGTAGGTGGTCAGAACCGATGTGTTTATTTTTGATAATTAATAATCTTGCACCAGTTTTGGCTACTTCTTTTTCTAAATTTTTAGCTTCATCCATATTAGTTGGATATATTTCAGCATCCATTCCAAATTGATTAAAAATTTGTTCAGCATCATCAATTATTTGATAGGCAACTGATTCAGACATATATTTAAATAAGTCAGATTTTCCTAATTTAGGAATAAAATTTAATTTACCATCAGAAAATGTACCAGCACCACCGTATCCAGATAAAATTTGACATGGAGTACAGTTGACACACTCACCCTTACTTTTAGCAATTGGGCAAATTCTATTTTTGGCAAATTTTCCTTTGTCTAATAAAAGTATTTTTAGATTTTTATTATTTTTGCATAGTTCATATGCAGAGAATAGTCCAGCAGGACCAGCTCCAATTATCACAACATCATACATATTATCACCATGACAATTATATCATACAAATTATATTTTTGAAATTATTCTACAAATATTTTACATTTTGTCTTTTGAATATTATTGATTTTTAATATGGTTTATAGTAGAATTATATTAGGAAAGTAGGTTATATTATGGAAGAGAATAAACGTAATTTTTTGGTACAAAATGGAGTAGATGTTGAAAAAGGAATAGAAAATACAATGGATTTTGAAACATATAATGAAATCTTGCTAGAGTTTTGTAATACTTTTCCAGAAGAAGTAAATAAATTTAATAAATTTAAACAAGAAAATGACATGGTTAATTATGAAATAATAGTACATGCACTTAAGAGTAATTGTAGAACTTTAGGATTTACTAGTACTGGAGAAATGTTTTATCAACATGAACTTGCTAGTAAAGAAGGAAATAGTGCTTGGGTATCAGAACATTATAATGAACTTATTAATGAAGTAAATAGAGTTTATAAAATACTTATGACTTATAAGGGAATGGAATAGATAATATGGAAGAATATAAAGGGATTATAGATAAGTTAATTAAGAGTAATTATTATGAAATATTAGTTATTGATGTGATAGATGATAAGTTATATAAGTATAAATTTAATGATAAAGAACTTGTACTTGATAGCCAAGCATCTTATATGGATTATTTGAATAAATGTAGTGATTTTATTCATGAAGATGATTTATTAAATTATGTTGAATCTTTGTCATTATCTAAATTAAAGGATAATGGTAATAGACTATTAATTGATTATAGGATGTTAGATGGAATTGGTGGTTATTCATTATTTAATAGCAATATTATGGTAAATGATCTGAATGGTAAACAGTTAATTGTTGTTTTGGTATCTAAACTTAAGAATAAGAATAAAGATATAGATAATGTTAATGGTGTTAAATCTAATTTAGAAATAAAGTATAAAAAGATGGTCGATTCAGTAGGACTTTCAATATTAAAAATTCATAATATTATGAGTAGTGAGAGTGAAGTTGCTTCAAAAAGGGAATGTGTTGATTCAATATTAGCGGGAATGACAAATGAGTTTCCTGAATTTAATGAAGCGCTTAATAATAATGCAATGAACCTATATGATAAAGGTAAATC
>CAMGAM010000085.1 GCA_946007485.1 uncultured Mycoplasmatota bacterium | reverse complement strand
TTATACCACTCCTTTCAAATTTTCGTGTCTATATATCTATACTAACACCAGATAGTACTATTAAACAAATTTTAAATAAAAAAGATTTAAAAAAAACAAAGGGCTTTCCTACATCAATTTTTTTGTTAAAGGCAAAAGAACATAGGCATTATTTATCACATTTTAATATGAATGAAAAGAAAAAAGTTTTTGAACTTTTAGAAAATAATTATGCAGAATTTAAATTGATATTATGTTTAAGATTAATATATATGAATTATTTAAATATCCAAATTGAACAGAAAAAGTTAAATAAGTTAATTGCTTCCATAAACAACTGGGGAGAAGGACACAAAATAAAAATTTGATGTCTTTTTTTGTAATTTGATATTTCTTTACTTCTTTTTTAATCTATATCAATGTAAATTTACACTTTTTGTGACTTTCTAAGTTTTTACAAGTGTTTTTTGTAAATTTCTTTAAAAAGTTGTAATTTAACAATAAAGCCACGACTTAAAACACCAAAAGAGCCTATTTTTTTAAAAATTTGGTGTTAAAAAGTTGATATATATTAGATAAAATGTTAAACTAATTTTGTTGTTGGGAATTATTCATGCATAATGCATAAATAATTCTTATTAGTTTAGTAGAACAGGCAGTTAAACAAGCGTAGAAATGTTTACCTTCTTGTTTTTTCTTTTGGTAATAAACATATATTGAATTTTCTTTATCACATTTTGCTGATAAAGTAATAATATTTCGACTACAATTAAATAAAATTTTTCTAGCATATCTATTTCCACGTTTTGAAATAGGCCCATGATAATTTATACTTTTACCTGATTGAACTATAGTTGGATCAAGTCCACAACTAGCATTAATTTGTTTTATATTATTAAATCTAGTAATGTCTTTTAATTCAGCAATTATCAAAGATGCAGATAGTTCTCCAATGCCAAACAATGAATTAATACATTCAAAATTTTTAGTTTCTTTAGCAAGTTCAATCATTTGATTTTTAACTTCATCTTTTTGTTCAGTTAAATTAATAATAATATTGGCTAATTGTTTTAAATTATCAACATCTTTAGAATTTTTATTAACTCCTGGGTAAGAAGTAAGTGCATATTCTTTAATAATATTAGCTTTTCTTTTATAGTAATTAAGATGTCTATTATTTGTATTAGCCATATTATAAGTAAGTGCATCAACTCTTTTATCTTTGATAATATAGGCATGTGGAAATTCTTTGATAAAGTTTAATGTAGTTAAATCATATGTTTTTCCATCTTTAAAACATAATTCAAATTTTGGAAAGCATAGATGTAATAATTCTTTATAACGATTTTTATGACGATTTAATCCTTCATCTAAGTGATAATATTGTCTAGATAATTCATTAAGCTTAGTATAAATTTCATCTTCGGTGTAATTCCTATCAGGAATACTACCTTTCCAAAATAAATTAGTTAATTTAATGCAGTCTTGCTTATCGGTTTTTGTTTTTCTGATTGTGTTAGTAATTTCTTTATCAATAAGAGGATTAAAGACAATAACATGATAATTATTTTCTTTAAAAAATCTTTCTGGTGATTTGTGATAAATACTAGTTGCTTCCATGACAACGGTCAAGTTATCTTTGACATTTAGTTTGTTAATATAAGAATCTATTTTTTCAAAATATGATTTATTATGAATGTATTCAGTTGGTTCTAATAACACTTCGACAATATCAGATGATAACATAAACATACTTTTACCTTTAGCAACATCTAGTACTAAAACATAATTCATATAATACTTCCTTTCCTAGTTTGACTCTTAGTACATACCATTATCTCATCATGCTGGTTATATGGATTCATTGACTCCTGGTATAATCTGCCCAAACTCAAACGCGAATTTTTTATTCTTTCTTATAAGAAAGAATAAAAAATATTTTATCATAAACTAATGATTTTTTCTCTCATTAATTTACATCTTAAAGTATACATGGTATAATATTTAAAGAGGTGTCTTAAATATTAAAATTTTTTGTGCTTTAAATTTTTTAATTAAAGAATGTTTTAAGGAGTGAGATTTATGGATATGTATCAAAAAAGAAAAACGAGACAAAAAGAGAAAAATAATCGTCAAGAAGAAACTACTAAGCGTTCTAATATTAATTGGTACCCAGGGCATATGGTAAAGACAAAAAGGGAAATTAAGGAAAAGATAGATTTAATTGATGTTGTTTTAGAAGTTATTGATGGAAGAATTCCTTATTCTTCTAAGAATAAGGAAGTGGATAGTCTTACTAATAATAAGCAGAAAATACTTATTATGACAAAAATTGATTTATGTGATGAAAGGGAAACTTTGAAATGGAAAAGGTATTATGAGAAACTTGGTTATAAGGTAGTTCTTACGGATTTGATTAATAATATTAATGTTAAGGATATTTTTAAATTAACGGATAATGTTATGATAAATCTTAATGAAAAGAGAGAATCTAAGGGTCTTAAACCTCGTAAGGTAAGGGCTTTAATAATTGGGGTTCCTAATGTTGGTAAGAGTACTTTAATTAATAGACTGGTATCAAAAAAGGCTACTAAGGTTGGTAATAAGCCTGGTATTACGAAGAGTTTAGAGTGGATTAGGGTTAATGATAAGCTTGAACTTTTGGATACTCCTGGTATTTTATGGCCTAGGCTTGATGAGGGTAATGTGGCATATAATCTTGCTAGTATGACTGCTATTAAGGAAGAGGTTTTGGATGTGCAGGATATTGCTATTTATATTATAAATAGAATGATAGACTGGTATCCTAGTCATCTGGCAGAGAGATATGGGGTAACTTCTGATGATGAACTTATTGATATTTTGGACAAGATTGGTAAGAAAAGGGGAGTTATTTCTGGTGGTGAGGTTGACTATGATAGGGTTTATACTATAGTTCTTAGGGACTTAAGAGATGGTTATTTGGGTAAAGTAACCTTTGATAGAGTGGAGGATGTGATTTAAAATGATTATTGATTTATCAATGCTTAATAATAATTTAAAGAGTAAAATAGATATTAATGAGAGCAATATTCCCTTTGATTTAACGGGAAGTGGCATTATTAGACTTGAAAATATTAATTTTTGTGGTATAATTAAGAGGCTAGTGGATGATTCTATAGAGCTTGATGGTATAGTTAAAGGAGTAATGGTTTTACCTGATGATATTACTTTAGAGGAAGTTAATCATAAATTTGAGGTAAAAATTGAAGAAAATTTAGAAAATATCCAAAATACTCTTGATATTTTACCAATTTTATGGGAGAATATATTAGTAGAAATCCCTTCTAAGGTTAGAAGTAGTAAAACTGCAGATATTAAACTTGAAGGTGATGGTTGGAGAGTTATTAGTGAAGAAGAACTTGAAAAAGAGAAACTTAGTAATTCTCCATTCAAAGATTTAGATAAACTTATAGGGAAGGAGAGGTAGAAATGGCAGTTCCATTTAGAAAAGTTAGTAAGACTAGAAGAGATATGAGAAGAACTCATTATAAAATAAACGCTAATGGATTAGTTAAATGCTCTAACTGTGGTGAAATGATTAGACCTCACAGAGTATGTGATAAATGTGGATTTTATAAGGGAGAAAACAGATTAGAAAAAAAAGCTGCTTAGATTTATATCTAAGTTTTTTCTTT
>CAMGAM010000084.1 GCA_946007485.1 uncultured Mycoplasmatota bacterium | reverse complement strand
GTTAGAAGCAGTAAGAAAAAGACCTGGTATCAATATTGGAACAACTGATGTAAAAGGTCTACATCATTTAGTATGGGAGATTGTTGATAATTCTATTGATGAAGCCTTAGCAGGTTATTGTAATAATATAGAAGTTATTATTAATAAAGATAATTCAATAACGGTTAAGGATGATGGAAGAGGAATACCAGTTGATATTCATCCTAAAACTGGAATGAGTACAGTAGAGACTGTTTATACAGTTTTGCATGCTGGTGGTAAATTTGGTGGTGGAGGATATAAAGTATCCGGTGGATTACATGGTGTTGGTGCATCAGTAGTTAATGCACTAAGTAAATGGCTTGAGGTAAAAGTGTATAAAAATGGACAAGTTCATTTTATTAGATTTGAAAATGGTGGACATACGGTTGAACCACTTCATGTTATTGATAAATGCAGTGAGAATAGAACTGGTACAACAGTTACATTTAAACCTGATGGAGAAATTTTTGATAGTGAAGTATATGATTATGAAACTTTGAAAGTAAGAATTAGAGAATTAGCTTTTTTAAATAAAGGATTATCTATTACTTTAAGAGATGATCGTGATGAAGAAGATACGACAGGTGAAAAATTTTTATACGAAGGTGGAATAAGTGAATATGTAAAATTTATTAACCAAGGTAAGACTCCTATTCACGATAAAATAATTCATTTATCTGGAGAAGAGGATGGCGTATTTTTTGAAGTGGCAATGCAATATAATTCTGGTTATACTGATAATATTTATTCATTTGTTAATAATATTAATACTCACGATGGAGGTACTCATGAAGAAGGTGTTAGAAGAGCTTTAACGAGAGTTATTAATAATTATGCAAGAAAAAATAATATTTTAAAAGAAAAAGATGATTCTTTAACTGGTGATGATGTTAAAGAAGGTTTAACTATGATTGTTTCTTGTAAGCATCCAAATCCTCAGTTTGAGGGTCAAACGAAGGGAAGACTTGGTAATTCTGAAGTTAGAAAGTTAGCAGATAGTGTATTTTCACAAGGATTTGAAAGATTTTTAATGGAAAATCCAGATGAGGCTAGAACGATTGTCAATAAAGCAATGCTTGCATGTAGGGCTAGAAATGCTGCAAGAAAGGCAAGAGAAATTACTCGTAAGTCTGATTTAGCTACGACTAATTTCTTTGGTAAATTATCTGATTGTAAAAGTAAAGATCCTAGTGTTTCTGAAATATTTATTGTCGAGGGAGATAGTGCAGGTGGTTCTGCTAAGAAGGGAAGAGATTCGATGACTCAGGCTATTCTTCCACTTAGAGGTAAAATATTAAATGTTGAAAAGGCTAGATTGGATAAAGCTTTATCAAATGAAGAGATTAGGACAATCATCACAGCTTTTGGTACTGGAATTGGTGAAGAATTTGATTTGTCAAAATTAAGATATGATAAGATTATTATTATGACCGATGCCGATGTTGATGGTTCTCATATTAGAGTTTTATTGTTGACATTATTTTATAGATTTTTTAAACCAATTGTTGAAGCGGGTCATGTTTATGCTGCTCAACCACCATTATTTAGAATAATGCATGGTAAAACACGAAAATATGTTCTGGATGAAGCTGAAAAAGAATCATATTTGGCATCTTTACCTGATAATGTAAGAAGTCGTGCTGAAATTGCTCGTATGAAAGGTCTTGGAGAGATGGATGCTGAAGAATTAAATGAAACTACAATGGATATCAATAAGAGAATTTTAAGAAGAATAACTGTTGATGATTGTGTGGCAGCTGATAAAGTATTTGAAAAGCTTATGGGCGATGAAGTAGAGCCTAGAAGGGCATTTATAGAGGAGAATGCAAGATTTGTTGAAAATCTTGATATATAGGGGGTGAATTATAATGAATGATGAAAAAAATTTTGAAAATAATCATCAAATTGATGAACTTGTTGATAGAGCAATGGAAGATGTTAATAACAATTCTGTTGATGAAGAGTCAAATGTTGATGTTAAATTAGATGATAATACGCAGGAAGATGATAATAATTTTAATGGTGTTTTTCATGAGAGGGATAGTTTATCTGAAAATAATATTGTTGATGAGGTAGAAAAATCTTTTCTTGATTATTCTATGAGTGTTATTACTTCAAGGGCAATTCCGGATTTAAGAGATGGACTTAAGCCTGTTCATAGAAGAATCTTATGGAGTATGTTTAATTCTGGTTATACTCCTGATAAACCACATAGAAAATCAGCTAAAACTGTTGGTGAAGTTATGGGTAATTATCATCCACATGGAGATAGTTCAATTTACGAAGCAATGGTTAGAATGGCTCAAGATTTTAATCAAAGGTATTTGCTTATTGATGGTCATGGTAATTTTGGTAATATAGAGGGTGATGGAGCTGCTGCTATGCGTTATACTGAATCTAGGCTTTCTAAATTATCGCTTGAACTTCTTAGTGATATTCGTAAGAATACTGTTGATATGATGAAAAATTTTGATGAGACTTTAGATGAACCTGTTGTTTTACCTTCTAGATTTCCAAATATATTAGTAAATGGTACAATGGGAATAGCAGTTGGTATGGCTACGAATATCCCACCGCATAATTTGTCAGAGGTAATAGATGGTTGTGTTGCATATATTGATAATCCTGATATTGATGTTGCTGGTTTAATGCAATATATTAAGGGTCCTGATTTTCCTACAGGTGGTGTTATTTTAGGTAATTCTGGTATAAGAAAGGCTTATGAAACTGGTCGTGGTTCGATTACTATTAGGAGTAGGGCTGAGATTGAGGAACACAATAATCATAATAGTATTGTTATTACTGAGGTTCCTTATGGTGTTAATACTTTGGATTTGAAGAATAAAGTAGCTGAACTTGTACGTGATAAGGTAATTGATGGTATTTCTGATTATCATACTGATTTAAAAGATGGCATTAAGATTACAATTACTTTAAAAAGAGATGCTAATCCGCAAGTTGTTCTTAATAATTTATATAAACACACTAGTTTTCAGATTCAATATGGTATAATTTTCTTGATGATCGATGGTAAAACTCCAAGAACTTTAGGTCTTAAAGATATAATTTCTAAATATATTGATCATCAAAAAGAAGTTATTATAAGAAGAACTAGATTTGATTTGGATAAGGACGAAAAAAGAGTTCATATTCTAGAGGGGTATAAAATTGCTCAAGATAATATTGATGAAGTTATTAATATTATTAAGACGGCAAAAACTGATATTGAGGCTAAGGAAAAGTTAATTAGTAGATTTTCGTTATCTGATATTCAAGCTGATGCTATTCTTGAATTAAAATTACGTCGTTTAACAGGTTTGGAAAGGGATAAAATCGAAGCTGAATTAAATGACTTGTTGATAGAGATAGAAGAATTAAAATCTATTTTAGCTTCTGAAGAAAAGGTTTTAAATATTATTAAGACTGAATTACTTGAGATTAAAGCTAAGTATGGTGATGAAAGAAGAACTCATATTGATATGACGGCAATTGATTATATTGATGATGAAACTTTAATTCCTGAAGAAAAAATAGTTATTACTTTAACTAAAAAGGGGTATATTAAGAGATTACCTGTTGATACATACAAAACGCAAAATCGTGGTGGTGTTGGTATTAAGGGAATGTCAATTAATGAGGAAGATTTTGTTGAGC
>CAMGAM010000083.1 GCA_946007485.1 uncultured Mycoplasmatota bacterium | reverse complement strand
ATCATCAGTTTTATATACATAATCTATTATTCTTCTAATAGATAATACTCTCATATATTCAGAATCATTATTAGGAATTTTATCTGGTATTGAAATAATTGTTAGAAATAATATCATTTCACTTTCACTAAGTGGATATTTAGATAAATATATTTTAAGTAAATCACTAAATTCAAAATCTAAATAATGTTTCTTATATAAAGATACTAAATCATTTAATGGCATATCTATTCTAGCTCTATCAAAGCTAATTAAGTATGGTCTATCATTCTTTAAATAATGATCAAGTGATAAATTATTATGTGTCATTACTACTCTTAATTTTCGACTATTCTCTATCATTTTATACCATCTATCAATATTTCTTTTTGAATATCTTAAAGCATTATATATAATTGTTATATTTCTAGCAATCAAATAATTAGATGGTGACATATATACTTCACTTTCTATATTATCCATAACAATATTATAATAACTATATGTATCTTCTATCTCTTTACTAATACTCTCGTATATATATTTATAATTATCGATATCGACTTCTTTATAAAAAGTCGTCTTATTATGAAGTAAACTAACCAAATTAACTAAATCAACCATCTTTTGTTCTCTAGGCTCATCAATATCATTAATATATCTATAATATATATACTCATCATCTTCATTTAATACTTCTGGAAAATAATCAAAAGATCTTGATAATAAGTAATTATATATATTATCTATTTCTCTCTTTTTCTTCTTCTTAACAAATTCATCATTAATTATCTTAACTCCATTTTTAATTGTAATTTTATTTATCATTAGCAGGAATTATTAACTTATCACCAATATTTATATCTATAATATTATTATATTTCTCTAATTCTTCTTTACTTGTATTATATTTCTCTATTATTTTATCTATTGTATCTCCCTCATCTACTCTATATACTCGATAAGTTACATAACTATCTTCTCCATTAACATCACTAAAAATATTTATATTTTCATTCTCATTATTATTCTCATTATTTATATTCGTATCTTCATTCATCTCTTTATTCTCCTTATCACTATTCATAAGCATCTCATCAAGCAAATCTATTCTTTCTTTATTTTGAGTTATTATACTTTCTATTTCTTCTTTATCAATATCATTCTTCTCTTCTTCTAAAGTTTCATCTTTCTCATCTTCTAAATCTTGTACTTTTTTATCTTCAACCACTTCACTTTCATCTTCCATAACCATGCACTCATCTTTATCTGATCTATCTTCCACGTTTTCATCAATTTCTTCTTTTACTTCTGTTTCTGGAACTATCTCCCCATCAATATACAAATCAATATTTACTTTTAATTTATTTCTATCAACTATTTCATATCTAAAATCATCTATATCAATAATTAAAGTATTCCTATCATAATTATTTCCAAGTGCTATATCAAACGGAAGTTCAAAATTAAACTTGTCTCTTTCTAGTTGTCCATCTGTTATTTTATATTCTCCATTAATATAAAATTCCCCACTTATCATTCCATCTTCTGTTCTAATCTTATGTTCTAAAGATATTGCTGTAATCTCACAAACATCAGTCCTAAATTCCAAAACATTATTAAATGGTACTATTTTTCTCATATAATCATCCTTTCAATAAATGATATGTAAGATAGTTAAAAAAATGAATAAATTACTATATATATTTATAATAATTTATCTATCTTTTCATTTACTATATCTTAAATTTTATAATTATTGAATCCTTATGTTTTAAGATGTCCACTTACCAAAGTGTCAAGTAGATGTAAAAAAAGTTTGACTTTAATTTTCGTTTATGGTATCATGGATAACGATGATGCTTATGAAAAATGAACGGTGTAATTTAAAAAAAATATTTAAAAAAATTGTTGACTTTTGTATATTTCCAACAATAATTATCATATGCTTAACCTTCACAACAGGTGCATATTATGAAAGAAATATATACTATAAACTTGATGATATCACTATTGAAATTGGTGAAAAATTGCCTGAAGAGATAAATAATTATCTAAAAATATTAGACGATAGTAATTTTACTATCGAAACTAATGCTCCATTAGATGAAGATGGAAACACTAAAATGATTGGTACATTTTCATACTTTCTAGTATATAATGATCCAGTCTATAAATATAGTAAATTAACGAATGTTAAAGCTACTATTACCGTAGTTGATACTATAAGTCCAGTAATAACAGTAAAAGAAAATAATAAGTTTAAGTATAATAGTGAAATATCTGCAAATGATATTGTGGACTGTTATGATTTATCTGGTTGTACTCTTGAATTAAAAAATTCTATTGATACAACCATTAGTGGTGAAACAGAAGTGTCTATTATAGCAACAGATGGAGGTAATAATAAAAGCTATATAACCACTAACATAATTATTGAAGAAAAACCTAAACCTAAACCAGTCTATAATTTTTATTACTCAAGTAGTATTAACTATATGAATGAAGCTAATAATCAAAAAAATAGTCTTCTTACTGAAGAAGAGAAAAATAATTTACGATACTCAGTAGTTGAATATGCTAAACAATTCATTGGAAATCCTTATGTCTACGGTGGAACTTCTCTTACAAATGGAACAGATTGTTCTGGATTTACTATGAGTATTTATGCTAATTTTGGCTATCTTTTACCAAGAACATCAACCAGTCAAATCTATATTGGCATCGATATTCCAGCCTCTGCTCTACAACCAGGAGATTTAGTCGTATATCACTATGGTCACGTTGGTATTTATGTTGGTAACGGTATGATGGTTCATGCTGGTACCACCCAAACTGGTATCGTTATGGCGCCTATATTTGAAGGTGCTAGATCATATCGAAGAGTTATTTATTAACTCTTTTTTTTCTATCATCTTTACTATAAATTATACCTATAATTATTCTTAATAATAAACATAGTATCCCTATCAAAAAACTTATAAACCCTATCATTAAAAATTTATTAAATATTAACCCACTAATTTTACTAATATTTATAAAATTAACTCTTCTTTCTATTAATAATTTCAATATATATCCTACCAAGTACACGCAAATACCAATGCTTATTCCTACTATTCCAAAAACCATCAATATCTTTTTTTCATCATCAATCTTCATTGCCAGTAATATTACAATAACTATTATCATTAAATAAATCAAATATCTAATCATCATTTATTTTCTAACACCGACACTTCTATATCATACATAAAATCAGATACATCCCTAATATATACATTACTCTTATTCTTAACTTTATTCTTAAGTTCATCTGATATTGTATTATCTCTATTTACTGAATCTACTATCAAATTATATAACTCTGCATCACTCATCTTAGTGTTTTCATCATTATCTACTTTATATGCTACTATACTATTAAGTACTACTTGTAATGATTTATTAAGTTCATCACTTTCAATAAGTACCTCTGCTTCACTATCACTAATACCTAATTCATTTTTAACATTATAATATGTATCGTTATATAACCCATCATTATCAGTCATCAAATCTCTTATTGTAATTACATTTACTATCTCGCTAATCCCATTATTAGATACGACATTTATAATTACTGAATAAGTTGCTGCTATTGTTGATACAAATACTAATAAAATTATTAATATACTAATAATAATTCCTTTACTCTTCTTAATCTATTA
>CAMGAM010000082.1 GCA_946007485.1 uncultured Mycoplasmatota bacterium | reverse complement strand
AAAGCTTGCTTTATTAAAATATACTTATGAACAAGTATTAGCAACGCAAGCAGACTTCAAATTAAATGTTGGATAAATTTCAATTTCAGCCAAAATAGGAAGAGTAGGAGAGAGGGGCTGTTTTGAAAATTATAGATTAAAAATAAAAAATTGTAATTGATTATATATCTTTTACAATTTTTTCATCTAAGCTATTTTAAGAATAATTTTTGAAGTAATAAATACAACTACTGCTATAAAAACTACAAGTAAAGTAATAAATAACCACATAGGCATATTCTTAAGTTTAAAGAAACCATTCTTATTCATACTATTAAGAAGATTAATTTTAAACATATCTAAATCCTTATGTGATTTAGAAACCATAACACCTTTATATGTCGTTAACTCCTTTTGATGTCCTTCCGTTAAAATTTCTTCTGGAGTTAAAGTCTCTAACATTACGATTTTTTGTTCTAAATAAACAGAATAGTGAAGTGTAATATTACCATGAACCATCGTAAATGTCTTATCCGTAGGTAGTGTTAACTCATACTTATCAATCATATCTTTTTCATTTGAAGAAACTAACACGCCTTGAAAATTTCCTTCTCTCAAACTTGGATAATAATCAAATAGTAGTTTTTTATAAGCTAACATATTATATTTTTTTACAGCTCTTTCTTTTTTTCTAAATTCATTTTCATTTACATATTCAATAATATAATTAGTTTTCATATTTTCACCTAAAATAATTATAACACATATTTTCTAAAAATGTTTCAAAAATTAATAAATTATCGGATATGGTGGATATGGCGGATATGGCATAGGATATGGATATGGTCTTGGATAAAATGCCGGTGCTAGTAATCCTCCGGTAATTCCTCCAAGAATAAATGGTCCAAGAAATCCGCCACCAATAAATCGATCACCAGCTCTAACTGGCATTCTAGTTCTCATTGGATACATAATTCACAACCTTTCATAATATTATATTAAAATTAATAAAATATGTTATTGTCTAATATTATTTAATAGGGAGAAAAAATATGTCAAAAAAAATCATTATCAAAAATATTTTAAAGTTTGTTCCACTATTTGTAGGCATAATTTTATGTACTACCAAAACATATAGTCAAATAGGGATAATTTTCTTATTCGCTGGTGGATATATTGTTATTAAAAATCTCGTCGATTATAGACAAAGAAATAAAACTATTAAAGAATTCCAAAATATTAAAAAAATATCATCCAAAACCATCAATCATTCCAATACCTTATCAAAAGATAAAATATTAAATAAAGAAAATGAACACCAAATCACCAAAAAAATCCTTCCTAAACAAGAAATCTATAACAAAACTATTCCTAAAACTAAAACCAGAAAAAGATAAAAAAAAGATTATATCTCACGCATATAATCTTTATTTTTAAATGGATCATTCGGATCTATATGATCGACAAATAATATTCCATTTAAATGATCCATCTCATGTTGAAAAGCTATCGATAATTCTTCTCTAGCACGATATTTAATTAAATTTCCATCTAAATCATATCCTGTAAATGTCACTCTAGCATATCTAGGTACAATTCCACAAACTTCACGATTAACACTAAGACATCCTTCTCCTTCACCTGCATAAATTAATTCTTCTGAATGAGAAATCATCTTTGGATTAATTAAAATATAATTCTTAAATTTATTTTCATCTTCTTCATGACAAACAACAAAAAAGTTTTCATTAACCCCCATTTGTGGTCCTGCTAATCCCATACCAGGTCTAAGATTATATTTTTTAGAATACTTTTCTATCTGTGAATAATATAGATGCTCTAACATATCATTAATTAATTTCTTTCTTTCTTCACTAAGAGGAAATACGACATCTTTATTTTTAGCTCTAAGTCTTTTATCTTTTTCATCTAATATATCGGTTGTTCTAATCATACTTCTCACCACCAATAAGTATTTTATCACAAAATGAAAAAAAAGGGAAGTTTTTCCCTTAATAAAATTTAAGCAGTTACGAATGTACGAGTGCCAATAATTATTACTAATAATATAAATAATACTAATACGATAGCTGCTCCAGAACCATATCCATATCCAGCTCCGTATCCAGCACCACCATATCCATATCCACTGTACATAGGGTAAGCATATCCTGAAGAATATGAACTATTTCCACATCCACATCCACTATTACTTCCTGAGTATCCTCCATAATAATACATAATGATACCTCCTTTTCGTATCTATTATAGTTTACTCAAATCATAATTATCTGTTCCGTTATTTTGCCTATATTAGTTAAATTATTTTCCCAACCACTAAAAATATTAGTAAATAACTTTCAATTTATATGTCTTTGTTTGTCAAAAGCATCAATCAATGATATAATTGGGTATATAGACGACTAAATAGGGTCTAACTATTTATAATTCATAATTATAACTTAAAATAACCAATTTGAAATGGGGGATTCTTGTGAAAAAAGAAGATTTAATAAAACTAAAAGAAAAAATAAGTGAATTATCAGAACATGAGAAAAAACTAAGAGATCTATATTCAAGGAATATATCTATAGGTAATCTATATGGGCCAATGACAGGATATGCAAGTATTGATAAGCCATGGTTAAAATACTATAAGAAAGAAAATATAGGAATAGAAAGAATTAATTGCAACGCTTACGAATTTATGAAACAACATAACATTGATAATTTATCAGCAAATGCTATAAATTATATGGGAAAGATTATTACATATGAAGAACTACTGAATGAAATTGATAAAACTACTAAATCACTAATCAAACTAGGAATAGGTAGTGGTGATATTGTAACTTTAGTAATGGCTAATATTCCAGAAAATGTATATCTATTTTATGCTTTAAACCGCCTAGGAGCAGTTGCTAATATAATAGATCCTAGACTTAAAGATGATGAAATGCTTGAAATAATCAACGATACTAAATCAAAACATTTAATATCCATTGATACAATTATAAAATCAAATACCATAAAAAAAATTAAAGAAAAAACAGAGGTAAAATCGCTTATTTTAGTTAATCCAATGGAATCGTTAGAATTAAATAAGTTCATCAAATTTATATCTTCATTCAAGAAAAAGATTAAATTAAATAAATTCAAAGACTGTATTACATCTTGGAATAACTTCATTATAAATGGTCAAAACATTTCTCTTGAAAATGTTTCTACTAGTGATGAGAATACTAAGGCAGTTATGGTTAGAACTGGTGGTACAACTGGTAGACCTAAAACAGTGATTTTGACTAATAAAAATTTAAATGAAATGGCTAATCAGCATGAACTTGGAGATTATAACTTTAATAAAAAAGATAAATTCCTTAATTTTTTACCACCATTTATAGCTTATGGAATTTGTGGTGCTACTCATATGCCATTAGTATTAGGACTAGAAGATATATTAATACCTAAGTTTGATGCTAAAATATTTCCTAAATTAATGAAGAAATATTCTCCAAATGTTGTTTTTGGAGGACCAATATTATATGAAAAAATGATGATTAATAAAAAAACTAAAAACATTGATTTAAGTGGGTTTAAAGTTCCAGTATCTGGTGGAGATACTATGGATATAGAATTGGAAAGAAAAATAAATAAATATTTTAAAAAAAACAATTGTAATCATCCAGTAGGACAGGGATATGGAATGACTGAGGTTTCTTCTTCAGTATGTTATTCGAAAGAAAATTCATATACTGAAGGAAGTGTAGGTATTCCTTTAATTAATAATAGTATAGCTATTTTTGATGTAAATACTAATGAAGAACTTACTTATAATCAAGAAGGAG
>CAMGAM010000081.1 GCA_946007485.1 uncultured Mycoplasmatota bacterium | reverse complement strand
ATGGTGATATAAGAGCAGTTATTAAAGCTAGTATTAAAACGATGGGGGTGTATATTTTAGAAGCTTTGGCGACGAAAGTTTCGGTTTTTGCTTTTCTATCGGTGGCAGAATCAATTAAAGAAAGAATTTTAGATACAGTACTTGATTCATAAGTACTAGATACTTTTACATGAAGTAAACCACTAGTATTAATTGTTCCCGATAAAACTTTATCATTAACAGAAACTGCTAATAATTTACTCTCACCAGTTATTGATTGAGTATTTAATTTACTATTTCCTTTGATAACTTTACCATCTAAAGGAATCTTCTCACCTGGTTTTATAACTATCGTATCACCAACTTTAACTAATTCAGGATTTACTTTAGTAAGATTATTCTCTTTCAATAAATTAGCATATTCTGGTTTGATATTCATCAAATCTTTGATTGATTTTCGAGAATTATTAACGGCAATATTTTCTAAGATTTTTCCAATATCATATAAAATTATTACCATTAGGCCTTCATGAATATTATTTGTTAAATAGGCTCCAAGGCATGAGATTGTTATTAATATATTTTCATCAATAGTAAAGTTTTTTAGTTGTTTAAATGCTTTAATGATTACTTTAGATAAAAGAAGAAGATAGGAAACAACTATAAATATTTCAGATAGTTTTCCCTTAGTTAAAAACATTCCAATAAATGTAAAAATTAGACCACTAACAAAAATGATAATATTTGTTTTTAATTGTTTTTGATAAGGATTATTACTATCTATTTTAGTAGTTAATTTTACTTCAGGTTCAACTTCATGAATAATTGCTTCTAAAAAAGATAATGGATTATCTAATTCTTTAGTATAAACAGTTAAAGTTAGATTATTAAAATTAACAATGGCCTTTTCAATATCAGGATGTTCATTTAATTTTTTTTCTATTTTATTGGCACAGTTAGCACAATCTAAGTTTAGAACGTTAAATTTATATTTCATTGATGTGTTCACGACCTTTCTCAAAAATTTCTTTGATGTGATGATCATCTAGGGAGTAAAAAACGGTATTCCCTACTTTACGATATTTAACTAATTTAGATGATTTAAGAATTCTTAGTTGATGAGAAACAGCTGACTGAGTAGCAGAAATTTTCTCAGCAATATCGCCAACACAAAGTTCTTCATCTAATAAAATATTAATAATTTTAATACGGGTGGAATCACCAAATATTTTAAATAATTCAGATAAATCAATAATTTTATCTTCATCTAACAATTTCATTTTATTCCTACTTTCTATATGAATAATTGTTCATATATTTACATTATATGTAAATGATTTGAGAAAGTCAAGATGTTTATAATTATTTAAAAATATATTAATATTATGTCAATTGTTTGACACTTTTTTTATAGTTGATAATTAAAAATTAAAGTTTCGTGCTATAATATTTAATGATAGGAGGTAAAAATGAAATGTGTTAAAATTAAAGGTGCTAGAGAATTTGAAATGGCATCAATCGACAAACCCGTTAGTGAAAATGGGAAAGTAGTATTCAAAGTAGAAACTTGTGGAATATGTGGCTCTGATATTCATTATTGGGATAGTGGTGAACCTAAAGGCCTTGTAATGGGACATGAGTTCGCTGGAACAGTAATTGATCCAGGTAATCGTAGCGATTTATCAGTTGGTGATAGAATTACAGGATTACCAATTAGTCCATGTGGAAAATGTGAAGCATGTAAGAATGGCAATGTTCAATACTGCCTAAGTACATGGAATGATGCAGTAGGATTATCACTTACTAATCCAGGAGCTTATGCTGAATATTCAAGTTGCCGTGGAGATATGGTTAAGAAAATACCTAAAAATGTTTCTTTTGAAGAAGCTTGTATGGTTGAACCTTCAGCAGTATCGCTTCATGGTGTTAATTTAGCTAATGTTAAAATTGGCGATAAGGTGCTTATCATCGGTGGTGGTATCATTGGTTTAATGGCTGCTGAATTTGCTAAATTAAATGGTGCTACTTATGTTGCTCTTATGGAGACTAATCCAAAACGTGGTGAAAAATCAGTTAAGTATGGAAAAGTTGATGAGTACTTCAATGCTTTAGAAGAAGGAATTGTCGATAAATTATTTGCTAAGACTAATGGTGGATTCGATAAAGTTATTGAATGTTGTGGAAATGGGCCAGCAGTTAGTGAAGCAATAATGGCAGTTAAACCTGGAGGAACAATTGTTTTAGTAGGAGTTTCTTTAGGGCCAATAACAATTCCAACAGTCGTATCTGTTATGAGAGAAGTTAATATGCAAGGAGCAATTGCTTATACTGAAGATGAATTTGAAAAATGCCTTGACTTAATTGATAAGAAAATTATTGATGTTAAGAAATATATTGATGATATTGTACCACTTGAAAAAGCACAAGAATCTTTACTTAGATTAACTAGTGGTAAAGATGATGCGATTAAAATTATCTTTAAACCATAATATTTTAAGTATATTAAAAGAATTTCTAAAATTAATGTTAAATCTAGAAATTCTTTTTTTTATGTATTCAACAAAAATTATGACTTTTTAACTTTAAAATATTTATGGCTTTCTATTTTACAATTTATACGAATTACTGTCATTGACAAAGTTGGCATTACGAAATTATCCCTACATCCTTTTTTTACCCCCATAATCCAGTGCCTGTTTTGTAAAAAAAGTGGCAAAACAGGCACAACCTTCTAAGAAATCCCCCATATAACCAGTTATTTTTTTCACACCACTTTTTCTTTCCTTTAAAAGAGCAACCCGTGATGCTCCGCATCACTAAGAACCAGCCAGAAGCACTGAACGGGCGGCAATACCGTCGACGGCAATACCGTTGTGGTCGTTGAAGTTGAACGCACCCGCACCGGAACCATTGCTGTTGTAGCCGCCACGTATGAACCACGGATACCTGCCATTGACAAAGCGGGCATCATTACCATACCAATTACTTACTTCGGATAAGCCATGTCCATAACATATTCCACCATTACATGCCGTAAGTGAACTAGTTGTCGTATAATCATCATAATATTTACTATTAGGTTGACTTGAAAATCCTGCATAATTACTTGATGAAGTTGCACCCCAAGTACTACTTGCTGGACTATAATATCCCATAACATATTCAAAAGCACCACCTGACATATCATAAACTCCAGTAATATTGCCTGTTGTACTGGCTACTTTACTTATATCATGTGTACTACTCTTTGTATTTGTGTCATATTCTAGTAAATAACCATCCCATGTATAAAAACCATAGGTATTAACATTAGCAGTTGATGTTTGACTGGTATATACCATATTAATTGCGGTACTTCCACCAACATTTCCACCACTTCTTCCGGTATAACATCCAGATGAATTATTGATATATAATTCTCTATTTACCCCATATCTACTATGAGATAAATATGCTACTGCTCCCCATTCACTATTCTTCATCATATGGGCATCGACATTACTAGTCATTCCATATGTACTTGTCCCAAATATTTGAGCAGTTGTAAATTCTGCTGATACTTTTTGATGTCTAAGAGAACTGATATTTGGTTTTATTAATGGAGCCGTAGCAGTTCCACCTGTCTCAAACTTTCCTACCCATATTCCATTTACTTCATCACTACCAAATGTAAAAGCCGGATGAGTATAATAAGTATTAACTGCATCTCCCAAAGTTTTAGTTGTTGATTTATCTTCATATATAATATCAATTTCTCTTGGACCTGTATAATTATTTGAAGAAGAAAATTCTCTCGTATATGTTATCTGATTATCTGAATTATTTTGATTATATATGTCAATAAGTTGAGAAGTAGGAACTTCAATTCCAAGACTAGCACTTGATAAAGTACCTGTTTGAAGGGCATTATTTACATCTGTCGTTGCTTCTTCCAATGTATAACTAGTAAATCCAGCACTCTGGGCATCAGCTTGCCACCAATTAATAAGTAATGTCTTATCA
>CAMGAM010000080.1 GCA_946007485.1 uncultured Mycoplasmatota bacterium | reverse complement strand
GTGTTTGGCTTTGGCTGGTTTTCTCTTGTGTTGATTGAGAAAATTGTGATTAGGTATCAATGTAAGGAGATAGCTAAGTTGGATTATACTGATATGGAGAAGAGAATATATGAGATAGAATATAATAAAAAGAGATTTGCTTTATTTATGATGAGCGTTGGAGGACCTGCGGCAGCTACTTGTATAGAAGATTTACATGCAATGGGATGTAATAAATTTATTGTCTTTGGAAATTGTGGAGTATTAGATAAAAGAATAGATGATTTATCAATTATTATTCCTAATAAAGCAATTAGAGATGATGGAGTAAGTTATCATTATGTAGAGAATAGTTTTGATATATTAGTTAATAAAAAGTATACGGATATTTTTGAAAAGATACTTGATGATTGTGGATATAGTTATGTTTCTGGAACGACATGGACAACAGATGCTTTTTATAGGGAAACAAGATCAAAAGTAGAAAAAATGAAAGAATATGGGGCTATTTGTGTTGAAATGGAAGTGGCTTCTCTTCAAGCAGTATGTGATTTTAGGGGAATAGATTTATTTACTTTCTTTTATGCTGCTGATAATTTAGAAAATGAATATTGGGATAAGAGAAGTTTGTCTGGTAGTGAGAAAATAGATGAGAAAATGGCGGTAGTTCCATTGGCATTGGAATTGGCTAGTAAGATATAATAGAAAGATATTTTATTTATTGATTATTATAGAGAATAAGTAAAAGAGTAATTTTAAGATTGTTAACATCTAAAATTACTCTTTATTTAATAAGATATTTATATAAAAGTATATTTATTAACTTTTGAAATATTATTGTTTGTTAATAATTTTATAATACAAATACTAATGTGTAATAAGTGAAGAAAGCAATTAACATTAATATACCTTCTATTCTTGTTATGGTTCTTTTGGTTTCAGAAACGATGAATAATAATAGTGATGATCCTACTAACATTATTAAATCAATTCCTTGGAAACTAAAAGGGGTAATTGTTCCAAAAATTACGATAGGTATTCCTAGTACAACGCAAATATTAAATATATTACTGCCAATAATATTACCAAGTAATAAATCCTGTTCTCCTTTTTTAGAAGATACGATTGTTGTAACTAATTCTGGTAAAGATGTTCCAAAAGCAATAATAGTTAATGAAATTATTCTTTCACTTACTCCTAAAGATGTAGCAATTTTAGTAGCATTATTTACTACTAAATCACTACCAATAATTATACCTATTAAACCAATTGCAACAAATATTAATGATTTTCCTAATTTGAATTGTGGTTTTTCATCTTCTTTTAATTCTCTTTTTTGTTTTGCTAGGGCAATTAAATAATATACGAATACGGTAAAAAATAATAAGATAACAATTGCGTCAGCACGTGATACTTGATCGATTATGCCACTTCCAAGTTTAATATCTAGCATTAGTACTGCAAGTAGTGATGAAATTAATAATGCTAGTGGTAATTCTTTTTTTACAGTATTATCTTTTATTTTTATTGGCCTTATTACGGCTGCTACTCCTAAGATTAACAGTATATTTAAAATGCAACTACCAATAACATTACCTAGTACCATATCTGTACTGCCAGATGCTAATGCATTCATAGATACAGCAAATTCAGGTGCGGAAGTACCAAAGGCAATGATTGTTAATCCTATAAGCATTTTTGATACCTTAAAATTTTGGGCCGTAGATGAGGCACCATCGACAAAAATGTCTGCTCCTTTAATTAAAAATATAAATCCTAATATTAACAATAAAATATTAATTATCATTTTATTTACATCCTCCTATAATAGTATTTTATCATATAATATTATTTTTTAATAGTTATTTTGAATTTGATTTTCGATATTCTTATGAAGTTTTTTTAAATTTAAGAGCAATAAATTTATTAGTCATTATATTTTTTTATTAGTAATATTAATAAATTTATAAAGAAGTAATACCTATAGTAAATTAATTTGACAAATAAAAAAATAATGGTTATTATGTATTTGTCTATACTTTCATATTTGGATACGGAGGAATATGTTAAGTTTAAAAAATGTATGTAAATATTACAAATATGGAAAAAATAAAAAAGTGATTTTAGATAATATTAATGTTTCATTTAATGATACGGGAATGGTATTTATATTAGGAAAGTCTGGATCGGGAAAGAGTACACTTCTAAATATTATAGCTGGTAATTTAAGAAGTGATACGGGTGATGTTTTTATATGTGATCGGAAAATTAATGAACTATCAACTGGTGAATTAGATAATTATCGTAATAGTGTTGTTGGTTATATATATCAAGATTATAATTTGATAGAGTATATGAAGGTTATTGATAATATAAAGATAGGCTATACATTTGAAAATGATAAAGAGAAGACAGATTTACTACTTAAACAATTAGATATATATGGTAAGAAAGATATGAAGGTATCAAAATTATCTGGTGGTGAGAAACAGCGAGTAGCAATAGCAAGAGCACTTGTTAATGATCCTAAAATTATTTTAGCGGATGAACCAACTGGGGCATTAGATAGTGAGAATGGTATCAAAATAATGGAGATTCTTAAGAGAATATCTAAGAATAAGTTAGTGATCGTTGTTAGTCATGATAAGATTTTGGCAGATAAGTATGGAGATAGAATAATTAATCTTATAGATGGAAAGATAATTAATGATAGTGGTAAGAATGTAGATGCTAATGAGATAGATAATGATAAGATAGTTATTAAGAAAGGTAAATTTAGAAGAAAGAATATTTGGAAATTATCAATTAGTCATTTATGGTTAAAAAAAGGAAGAAGTCTTATGACAATGATTTCAATATCTTTAGGAATAGTTAGTATGATGTTGGTATTATGTATAGCCAGTAATTTTAATAAAGAACTAAATGATTTAGAAAGAGATGTTGTATCAGTATTTCCAATAAGTATTAAAAATGGCGAATATTTAGAAGAAATAGGTAATGAAGATAATAATACTAATATGAATAAAGATAAGATATATATTAAGAATGATAATAAGTATATAAATAAAATTAGTTATGAATATATAGACTATCTTAAATCATTAGATATACCTTTAGATATAGTGTATAGTTATGATAAAGAAATACCTTTAATAAGTGATAATTATAAATTAGTTGATAGGAAATATTTGATGGGGATTCCTAGTAATAAGTATATGGAAGATAACTATGAGATATTATTTGGAAAATTACCTAGTAATAAATTTGAATTATTAATTAAGCTAGATAAAGATAATGTGATAGATAAAGATATTACTAATTATTTTAATTTAGATGATTATATATCTTATGATAAGATAATAGGTAGAAAGATAAGAATGATAATAAATGATAACTATTATAAGAAGAATGGTGAGTATTTTTATATAGATAATGATTATGAGAAATTATATAAAGGTAGTGAGATAGAATTAACAATTGTTGGAATTGTTAGGGAGAAAGAAGAAAATATAGGTGGTAGTTTTATTTATTATGATGATGATATTATAAAAGATATACTTAAGATAAATATGAATAGTGAGATAGTTAATAATCAAATTGATAATAATTATAATGTTTTAGGAATAAATATTAGTAAAGATGATATGCTAAGTTATCTTGGGGGAGATGATTTGCCTAGTCAGATAGATATTTATGTAGATAGTATTTATGATAAGGAATTATTGATAAAGAAATTAGATAATTATAATAAACAATATGATAAGGTGATATATGAAGATATTATGGCTAATAATATAAAAATAGTTAAGGATTTTATAAATATTATTAGTGTGGTTTTAATTATTTTTTCAATTGTTGCAATAGTTATATCATCGTTAATGATAGGAATACTGACAAGTATTAGGGTATTAGAAAGAAAAAAAGAGATTGGAATAATTAGATCACTTGGTGTAAGTAAGAGAAATATTAGAAAAATATTTAATATTGAGAATATGATAATAGGGGGATGTTCTTCATTTATTGGATTAGGAATTCTTATGATGTTAAGAGAACCTATAAATAGTATTCTTAGTGAGATAGTTATGATAGATTCAGTATTGGTT
>CAMGAM010000079.1 GCA_946007485.1 uncultured Mycoplasmatota bacterium | reverse complement strand
ATTCTGTTTCGGTATTAATTGATGGTGGTAAGATACAAATTACTTTAAAAGATAATGTAGATTTATTAATACTTAAGGATAGACAATTATTTTATGTTAAATCAACTTATGTAGGTTATATTAGTAATAATAAGAAAATAATAGAAAGGATTAAATAGGTGTTAATTATGAATCATAATGGGAAGATAATTACAATTTCTTCAGTTAAGGGTGGAGTTGGAAAGACAACCCTTGTTCTTAATTTAGCTGGACTTTATTTTCTTATGAAAAAGAAAGTTTTAATTGTAGATTTAGATTTATATGCTGGAGGAGTTGCGACTTGTTTAAATGTTGATACTAAAAGAGATATTTATATGCTTATTGATAGTTTAAGTAATAATAAGTCTATTGAACTTAAAGATTATGTAAGTACATATAATAGTGGGATAGATATTTTAGCTAATCCTAAAGATCCAAGGGATGTATCAAAAATTGAAAGTAAATATATTAATAAAATATTTGATTTGGCTAAGTTAGAATATGATGTTATACTTGTTGATACTTCACACTCACTTGATGAAATATGTTTAGTAGCCATTGATGCAGCTTATATGAGTGCTTTTGTAATTACTAATGATTTAGTTGATCTTAAAAATATGAAGAGTTTGATTAGTATTTTTAATGAGATGGGAAAAGATAATTATAAAATAGTACTTAATAATTCAAGGGATACAGGAAGAGATTATATTAGTTTATTTGATATTAGAAATATGATTAAGAGAAATGTTGATTATACGATAAGTAGAGGATTTTATATTAAGAATATAGATAAATATGTTTTAAATGGAGAAATACTTACTCTTAATAAGAATATTAGTAGATTTAATGCGGGAGATATAAGTAATATGAATCATTTGGCACTTTCTTTAATTCAAGAAGAGAAGAAAGGAGATAATGATCATGAAGAGTAATAATACTTTACTAAATGAATTTAATGTTAAGAAGAGAGAAAAAGAAGTTGTTGATGTTAAAGATTATGATGTAATTCCTGATAAAGAAAAATTAGATGCTTTGAGGGCTAGTATTGTACAGAATCTTATTAATAATCAGATACCAGATAATGTATCACTTGAACAATATATTAATGATGAGATTGATAATGTTTTAGAAGATTATGATTTAGGTTCATTAGAGAGAAATCATATATGTAATTTAATTCAAAATGAGATAAATGGATATGGACCATTAACTGATTTACTTAATAATGATGCGGTAGATGAAATAATGGTTAATGGAACGAATGATATCTATGTAGAAGTAGATGGTAAATTAGTTAAAGATGAGTCAGTATCTTTTATTAATAATGATCATATTATTAGAACAATTCAAAGAATAGTACAACCTTTAGGAAGAACAATTGATGCGGTTAATCCAATGGTTGATGCGAGACTTAGAGATGGTTCTAGACTTAATGCAATTATTCCACCGCTATCTTTAACAGGCCCAGTAATTACAATTAGAAAATTTTCTAAGAAAATGAACAGTGTGGATGATTTAATAAGAATGGGAACACTTACCGCAAATATGGCATTATTTTTGCAAGCTTGTGTTAGGGCAAAATTAAATATTATTATTTCTGGTGGTACTGGTACTGGTAAAACAACACTTTTAAATATTCTTAGTGGATTTATTGATGATGAGGAGAGAATTATTACGATTGAAGATGCGGCTGAATTGAAACTTCATCAATCACATGTTATTTCTTTAGAGACGAGAATGGTTAATTATGAAGGAGAAGGAGAAATAACAATTAGAGATTTAGTTAGAAATTCACTTAGAATGAGACCTGATAGAATTATCGTTGGTGAAGTAAGAGGTAAAGAATCTTTTGATATGCTTCAGGCAATGAATACAGGACATGAAGGATCAATTACGACACTTCATGCAAATTCACCAGAAGATGCAATTAATAGATTAGAGACAATGATGCTTATGAATGATATGGAACTTCCAGTTTATGCGATTAGAAATTATATTGAAAAAGCAATTGATATAGTTATTCAGATTGAAAGACTTAGTGATGGTAAGAGAAAAGTGACATCAATATCAGAAGTAGTAGGGATTAAAAATGATAAGGTATGTTTAAAAGAAATTTTCTCATTTAAAGAAAATGGTATATCTGATCAGGGTAATGTAAGAGGAGAATTTGTTGTTTATAAATATATTCCTAAAGTATATGATAGAATGAAAAGAAAAGGAATTATTTTGGATAATATCTTTGGTGAATAGATATGTTTGAAACAAATAAATGGAAATATGTTAGTTATATTTCAATAATGCTAATTATATGTATTTGTACTTTTTTAGTAGCTAAGTATATAGTTATGGTTAATATTGATAAGGAAGATATACCAATTGATACGAGTACAAGAATATAGATTTAATGAGGTGATAAGATGGAGAAGAGTTTATTAGTAATATTAATACAGATACTACTAGTTTTTGCAGTAATTACAATTATCACTTTATTTATCAGACTTGATAATGCCATAAAATTAGAAAAAAGAATTGCAAAGTATAGTATAAAGTATAACAAAGAAAAAGAAAATATTTCAATATTTGATAAGGTTTTTAGATGGTATTTACATTTTGTTAAGAAACAAAGAAAGAAAATGAAGAAGTTATTTCCTAATTTAGTAAAGAGATATGATAAATATGTTTTACATGAAGATGTTAAAGCAGCTGATTATTTAACACATAAGTTTGTTATATCAATTGTATTTATCTTACTAACAGTGGTAGCAATGGCGATTCAGGGAAAGGTTATTACTTTGATCCAGTTATTTGTTAGTTTTATAATAGGCTTTATGATTCTCGATTTATTCTTGTTAATTGAGAAAAAGATTAATAGGAAGAGGGTTGAAGAAGATATGCTTAAAGCTATTATTATAATGAATAATGCTTTTAAATCAGGAAAATCAACAATTCAAGCAGTAGAGATAGCTAGTAAAAAACTTCCTGGAGTTATAGGACTTGAATTTAAAAAAATATATGAAGAGATGAAATATGGTTTATCAATTGAGACGGTTTTTAGTAGATTTGCTAAGAGAGTTAATTTAGAAGAAGCAGAATATTTATCTTCATCTTTGACAATTCTTAATAGGACTGGAGGAAATATTATTGCAGTATTTGATTCAATTGAAAAAACTTTATTTGATAAGATGAAATTAAAAGAAGAACTTAAGAATTCAACAACAGTTTCTAAGTTAGTAGTTAGAATATTATTATTTGTACCAATTATATTTATACTTATTATATATTTCCTTAATCCAAGTTATTTTGATCCTTTCTTTGAGAGTACTTTAGGATATATTTTAATAGGAATAATAATATTTATGTTTATTATATATGCTTATTTATTGGATAGAATTGTGAAGGTGAATTACTGATGAATAAGGAAGAATTTGTTAAAAGATTATATAGTGATAAGTATGTTTCAAAGTTTGAAAAAAGAGTAAATCTTTTAGGAATTAAGAACAAGATGAATCCATATGATATAATTATTACTAGATTATTTACAACAGTAATTCTGTTTATTTTGCTTTTATATTTTCTTGATTATGGATATATAGTTGCTCCAGTGGTGGCAGTAATTTATTACTTTTTATTTAATTATGTCGTTTTAAATAGCAAGATAAATAATAGAATAATAAAGTTAGAGAATGAGGCAATGCATTTTTTTGAAGTATTAACCTTATCATTAGAGACTGGAAGAAATTTAGTAGAAGCAATTGATGTAACGACTTCAAATGTGTCAGGAATGTTATCTGATGAATTTAAAGAAGCAGTAAGAGAGGTATCTTTTGGTAAGAGTTTAAATGAAGCACTTGCTGATATGCAGATGAGAATACCATCTGAAACAGTTAGTAATATTATTTTATCGTTAACACAGGCTAATTTATATGGTAATAGTATTATCGATAATTTATATGGGCAGATTGATTATTTGAGAGAGAAGAGAAAACTAGAAGTGAAGGGAAGAATAAGTAGAGTACCAGTTTTAATTAGTGTAATATCAGTATTTTTCTTTATACCATTACTTTTAATGATTATTCTTGGTCCAATACTTCTTCAATATGTAAATAAATAAATTATAATAATTATCTTTTCAAAATAATTGATTTATGATAATATAATTTAATGAGAGGTGATATAA
>CAMGAM010000078.1 GCA_946007485.1 uncultured Mycoplasmatota bacterium | reverse complement strand
TTATTAGTTTTCATTCCTTTAATAATCTTTGAATTATCATATTCATTATCTATTATCTTAAGTATATCTTTATCACTATTTGAATATCCTTGTAAACGGTAATCATTTTCTTTAATATTAAATTTTTGTAAGTAAAAACCTACATATATTGGATTCCTAAAATCTAATCTAGTAGACAAATATAAATAAATAGGTAGCTGAATATCTAATCCATATTTTAAATATTTTAAATCAATCAAAGCATTCCCTGTCTTATAATCAATTAAAGCTATATAAGTCTTATCATCATCTACATAATATAATACCTTATCAATAATTCCCACAAACTTAACATTATTTCCATAATTAATTTCAATTTTCTTCTCATACATTGCTTGATTAAATAATCCATATTCTCGTTCTAACAATACCTGATTAAGTAAATCCTTAATAGCCTCTTGATATTTCTTTAAAAAGAACTGTTCCTTTTTGCTAAATTCTCTATCTCCAAAATACTCCAATACATATTTATCCGTATTATTATCATTATTAGATAAACATCTCTCCATTACATAATGAACCATATTACCAATAACTGTACTAAAATTCTCTTCAAAAATATTTAATTTTAGTATTTCATCAAGATAATATCTAAAAGCACACTTATTATATACTTGCATCTTCGAATAAGATAAAGTAAGCTTATCCATAACTCTATCTATTTTCGTATATTTATTTGAATAACTATTATAATTAATTTTAAAATTATTGTAAAGCAATTTAAAATCATCTGAAATAGTTCCATATCTAATATAATCATCATATCTACTCATTAACTTAATTTTATTATATTTCTCACTATAACTATCATGATATTCCGTATTACCAACTAATACCTTAAAATTACCACACAAAGTAGATGGATAATAACTCTTAGACATATCCTTATCTTTATAAGTAATAACTAAATTCTTAATATCCTTAATATTCTTAATAATATCTTCTCTAAGCCAAATATTTTTATCCCTAGTCGTATCTTTATCTACATAACTACATAAATTATCTGTAATATATTCCACATCTTTATAACTATTAGGTATTATCCCATCATTAAATCCCATTAAAAAGACATAATCATATTAATTACTTATATAATCCAAATAAAAAAAAATATATATTCATTTATCATAAATAATTGCAATTAAATTACTTTTTTCTATTTTATATATAATTAATTCCTTATCATTATATTTTCGATACTTATTAATAATCTTAATAATTTCTCCATACATTGCTTCATTCTCATCTATTAATGAAAGTGCTTCTTCTAAACTCTTTTCTCTATATAACTTAATAAATTCACTAGCTATCTCATAAGAAGATAACTTTGCCTTATATGGAATATTTATTCTAAGATTAAATAAAGAAAATATTCTCTCTAACGTATTATAATAACTACTATCGACATTACTTAATTTGATATTGTTAACATCTATTCCATTATAAATTAATTTACATATCTCATATGCCACATACTCACATTCTTCTTCCATCGTTTTAAAAGAATAGATAACATGCTCATACTCATGATACTCTCTATCAATAACTCTATATTTAACAGAAGATAACATTCTCTTTAAATATTTTGTCATCCTTATATCATATAAAATAACATCCACATTACTAATATATTTTCTAAAATCATCATTATATATAAGTAATCCTTCATTCTCAAGTTCCTTTTTAATCTTTACTAAAAAATCTAACTTCTCACACCCATATTTAATATCATCTATATAATATAAATTATCTAAATACATCATGGCTACTTCATATTTATAACCATATTTCTTCATCATATAAAGAATAGCACTCTCATCATAACTAAAATAATACTTAGAAATAAATTCATCTATTCCCATAAATTTAATTGGTATAAGTCTCTTTAATTCTAAGACTCTCTCCTTAAAACTATTCTTACATATTATTAAAGTCTCACTCATTATTTCATCCAAAAACTTCATCTCTATACCTCTCTTAACTCTAAAATAACTATATCATTAAATTATTTATCTGTCAATATCGTTTCAAACATTTGTTTGTATATTCTTCTAATTAAAAATCATAAATACATATTATCAATAAATATTTATGATTAATAACTTATTTTATAATTATCTTCATTTCTATATCATTAGCTCCGCTTCAAATATCCATCAGCTAACTATTATATTCCATATCCATTCCAAATATTTATATAACCAAGTTGGAGCCCTTCAGACCTTGACCTATCGGTCTTCGGCACAACTGGGGCTCATTACTGTCATAACGAATTCATCCAATAATTTCATATGAATCATCACTTGTCCCACTTCCCTGCAATTTGATATCAGATTTCAGATACACAACAGGGCGAACTTGGAGACTGCTATAAATGTCGTTGCCAACAGCGCCCGCACTACGTCCATAAAGCACAAGAGCATGAGAATTATGGGTGGAAATAAACCATTGACTATTCGAAATATATAGCCATGAATTACGTGGTGTACCACTACTACAATTATTGATATCTGTATAGCAGGTATCATCTACTCCATTAGCAAATGTATAGACATAATCTGATGAATACATTAATCCAACCAATCCTGTCCAATTTGTTGGTCTTCCACTATACACCGATGTCCCTCTTTCAAAAGCATAATAAGTTTCTGCACTATTACCAGATAAGCTTGATACTCCACCCAAATAGTATATTGCTTCACCTATTTGTGATAAAGCAGGACTATTTAGACTCCAGGTATTACTGGTACAACTATATGATGTTGCTCCACTAGCAATACTTGCTGGTTTACATCCTAATTGATAAATAATATTACCATTTGAATCATATATATATGTTCCATCTTCAGTATATCCATCTTTCAATTGATAACTAGTTGGATTCAACATATACATTAATTGGGAATCAGTCCAATCATTTGAGCCATGATTGCTTGTTGATGAACCAACTCCTGATTGTTTATAATCCCAAGACATATGACCAATAGATTCATTTCTAATAATCTTAATTCTACCATCGAAAACTCCAATTATTCGCCATACTTCATCATTGAAAGTTATATAATTATTAGGACTACTTCCAATATATCGATAATCAGTCGTAGCTACTACTTGTTCTGTTGCATCATGAGAAAATGTCCACATTTCTGCCTTTTGACTATCGGTAGCATCAGCATACATTAAAGTACTTGGATTAGCATTACTAATAAGTGAATTTACTGTTATTGGTAAATTATCATAACAATTTCCATTTAATGAAAAAGCAAATGATTGACCAGCAGTTTCAACATCAGTTTCTTCAACATCTAACCATATCCATAAATAATATGTTTCCGTAATTGTTTCTTTGGTTGCTTTTGTATATTCTTTAAGATCCAGCAAATATATCCTATCACCAGCTACTTTTCCATTAAAACTACCAGAACTTACTACTCCCGTTGTTGGACTATCACTACTTGTTGTTAAAGCATATTTAAAATTTAAACTATCAGATAATCCTGCTCCCAAAGCATTAACATCTAACCATAAATCCATATAGATAGTTTTATTATCTACTGTAATTGTTGGATTTACAACTAATTCTCTTTTAATATAATTTCCTCTTGTATTTTCTGATACTGTTGTCGGTATAATTCTAGCATCTCCAGATTTTATCACTCCACCCATATCAGCACTACATGAAAATCCGGCAGTAGCTGTAAATGTTATTTGTGTTTTCTGTTCTTCACTACTTACCCATGATAAGTATGCTAGTGATGAACCAATTGCTGTAAAAATAACAGTTAAAGTAATTAATATTGTTAATATCTTTTTATTCTTATTCATAACTCATATTTCCTTTTTGGCCCTCCTTAAGTATTATACTTGAGGACCATTTCTATCTTGAATTAATTATAGCAAATACATGGTTTTATGTAAATAGTTGAATTACAGAAATATTATCTTTGTATTTTTGACAAAATAGATTTTTTTCCTGTTTTTAAAAGGGTTATTATATATGTATGCCCCTTAAGTATATTACTTAAGGGCCTTTTTTACATAAATCAATCAAATTAATGTCAAATGATAAAAATTACTAATTTTAATTTCTGACATAAATGACACTAAGAAATTAAATTTCTGATAGTTTAATTATTCATAAAATTAACTAAAATTTAAAAACTAATTAATTGATATTAAAGAATTTTAATTTC
>CAMGAM010000077.1 GCA_946007485.1 uncultured Mycoplasmatota bacterium | reverse complement strand
TTTTTTATGAGGGTGCTAAAGATGGAATACTTGAGACAAGAGAATTTGAAAAATGGTGTAAATCTAATTATTCTGAGTTTTTAGATTTATTTGAAAAGATAGAAAATAAAAAAGTAAATGAACTCAAAGAAGAGGGACATATATATAAAAGGACAAATAGACATGAGTGTAAAAAGAAAAATGTTATGGATGATAAGATATATGAAGATAGTACTCAGTTATATGGACTTAAATTATATTTAGAAGAATTTGCTAAGATGGATACGAAAGAAGTTATGGAAGTTCACTTGTGGGATGAATATTTAATGTTTGCTTACTTATTTGGAATAGCTGATAAAGTAGCAAAACAACTTAAGAATATGTATCCAGAAATAATGGAACAACAAGATTTTAATTATAATACAATAGTTTTTGTTGACAATATATCAACAAGAAGTTTATCGGCTGCAAGTAATGCAAGAAATGCTGCAAGAAGGGCTGCAGAGTCTTATTCATCAGGTGGTGGAGGATTCTCATCTGGTGGTGGTGGAGGATTCTCTGGTGGTTTTTCTGGTGGTGGTGGAGGATCTGCAGGAGGCCGTTAAATATGAGTATTAAAAAAATAACTCTATTCTTTATACTGCTGTTCTTACCAATGTTTGTTATGACTAGTAGTGATAAAATTATTAGAAAATATAATAATCAATTTTTAATTGAAATAATCATGATAAGAAACTTTATTGTTTCTTTTTTTATGGGGGAATGTTATAATAAATATATAAAGAAGGGATTTGAATGGTTATTACATCGGTTAAGAATGAGAGAATTAAGGAATTAGTAAAGTTAAAAGATAAGAAATATCGTGATAAGATGGGATTGTTTTTTATAGAGGGATTAGATATTATAGATGAAGCTTATAAGAGTGGAGTACTTAAATATATATATGTATTAGATGGATATGATAATCCTTATGGTGATATTCCTTGTATATATGTTAGTTATGATGTTATGAAGAAGATTAGTGATATGGAGAGTATTAGTGAATACTATGGAGTATGTGAAAAGATTGATAATGATAAAGTTGGAGATAGAGTTATTATTTTAGATGGAATACAAGATCCTGGTAATTTAGGAACGATAATTAGATCGGCGGTAGCATTTAATTTTGATACGGTAGTTATTAGTAAGAATAGTGTTTCGATATATAATCCTAAAGTTCTTAGAAGTACTAAAGGGATGATATTTAATATAAATATAGTGGTATGTGAATTAGATAATTTTATAGATAAGATGGATGATTATTTAATATATGGAACTGATGTTGTATCTGGAATAGATGTAAGAGAGATGGAAGTATCTAAGAAAATGGCTATTGTTATTGGAAATGAAGGTAGTGGGATAAGTAAAGAGGTTCATGACAAGTGTGATAAATTTCTTTATATAGATATGAATGATAAGTGTGAGAGTTTGAATGCTGGAGTAGCTGCTTCAATTATTATGTATGAGGTGAATAGAAGATGAAGTATGTTCTTATTGGGAAGATTGTTAATACACATGGGCTTAAGGGAGAAGTAAGAATACTTTCTGATTTTAAATATAAAGATAGAGTATTTAAGATTGGAATGAAGATATATATTGGGAAGAATAAAGTATGTGAAGAGATTAATAGTTATAGATATCATAAGATATTTGATATGATTACGATGTGTGGATATGATAATATTGATCAGATACTTAAATATAAGGGGGAATATGTTTTTATTAGTAGAGATGATTTAATACTTAAGGATAATGAATATTTAGATGAAGATATTATAGGACTTAAAGTAATCGTAGATAATTTAAATAAAGGAATTGTAAAAAGAATAGAAAAACATGGTAAGAATGAGATATTAGTAGTTAAAAATGATGATAAAAATTATCTAATTCCTTATAATTTTGATATAATAGATGGTGTAGATTTAGAAAAAAGAGAAATGTATGTTAAAAATATTATTGGATTATTTGATTAGGTGGTGAAAATATGAAGATAGATATTTTATCTATTTTTCCAGAGATGTTTGATGGTTTTTTAGAAACATCAATTATTAAGAGAGCTAGAGATAATGGATATGTAGACATTAAAGTTCATAATTTTAGAGATTATTCACTTGATAAACATGGGAGAGTCGATGATTATCCATATGGTGGCGGAGCAGGAATGGTTTTGATGTGTGAGCCAATATTTAGATGTATTGATGATATTAAGACAGATGATTCTTATATAATTATGATGAGTCCATCAGGGAAGACTTTTAAACAAGAAATGGCGGTAGATTTATCTAAAAAGAAACATTTGATAATACTTTGTGGTCATTATGAAGGATTTGATGAGAGAATTAAAAGTATTGTCGATATGGAATTGTCGATTGGTGATTATGTTCTTACTGGAGGAGAATTACCAGCGATGGTTGTTAGTGATGCAATTACGAGATTGATACCGGGGGTAATATCAGAAGAATCGCTTGAGAGTGAGAGTTTTAATGATGGATTACTAGATTATCCAAATTACACGAGACCTGAAGAATTTAGAGGAATGAGAGTACCAGAGGTATTGTTATCAGGACATCATAAAAATATTCAAAAATATCGTGATGAAGAGAGAATAAAAAGGACTAGAGAAGTAAGAAATGATTTGTCAGGTGATAAGAATGGGTAAAAAAAGTTATTATTTGCTTAAGAATAAAAAGAAAAGAGAGATTGTCTCTTTTGAACTTGATAAATTAGATGGATATAAAGTAAGTCCTAAGACTAATAAGAAGGATTCGATTGAAGTAAGTAAGATTATCTTTGTTAATAGAGAGTTTAGTGAGAAGATAATTAGAAAGAAAATAGATAAGAAGATAGCTTATCTATTAGAACAATTAAAGATAATTGATGAAGATGATAGTGGAGATAATGAAGGTGCTATTAGAAAAAATTTAATGGATGCGGAAAAGTTGAGATTACAAATAATTAATAATTATGTTAAATATTTGGGACATACTTATGAAAGTTTAACTTTAAAGAAATTAGAGATAATTATTGAACAGCTTAGATATAAGTTATATTATATTGAAATGATTAAAAGAGAAATATATATGAATCAGATTAATTATGGAAATGAATTAGAAGGTCGTCGTAGTAGATAACCTTCTTTTTAGTTTGTTTTACGTTTTTTTCTTTTTTGGTTATAAAGATATTCTTCAATATGAATTTGATGATACGGATAATTATAGGGATATTTTTCTAGATTTTGATAAAAATTCATAAAAGTAATATTATATGGAGTGTATCTACTGCCACTATTTCTAATTCTTACGGTATATAATGTATAGTCATTAGGATTAGTATTTTTAGTGAAAGTAATTTTTATGGATTCTTTAGCTTTTTCAATGATTAGTCTACTGGCATATTCGGATGGGTTATCATCATCATACCAATCAACTATATTGTTATGAAATAGATTTTTTGGATTACTAAGATATGGAGGTAGGATATTATTTTTAAATTCATAATCATATATAGAGTTAATATAAGGAGTATTATTTTTAATACTGGTATATAATTCTAAGAATAGTTGATAGAGAAAATAATTCTCTTTAGTAATATTAAAGGTAATATTATCTGGTGCTTCTTCATGAATACCATGATAAATACAATGAAAGAAAAGATCACCAACATTTTCGTATGTGATAAGAAAAAGGCCAGTAGGAGTTTTAATAGTATATGTATGATAGTTATCTGTATTATAATTTTTAATAATATTTATCATGTTTAATCACCTCTTTTGGATATTATATATTATTAAATAATAAAAGTAAATGATGGTTCGACAATTAATTTACTTAGGTAGTGATATATTTATTTTGGTGATGGAATGAAAAAGAGAATATTAGGGTTATTAATACCAATAATTGTAGCAGTTATATGTGGATATGTATGTGGAAAATTTGTTTATAAGACATATAAGGATTCAATATATGGAGATCTTAGATCATCTAGAATATATTTGATAGAAAGTGGAAAATATGATAGTTATGAAGAGATGAGAGAAGAAAATGATAGTAATAATTATGTATATTATGTAGATGATGAAGGGTATAAAACAGTGGTAGGAATAACTAAAGAGTATGAGAATGTAGATAAGATTAAGAAGATATATAGTGATAATTTATATGTGGATGAATACTATATACCGGTAGAGTATATGAATAGTAAACAAGATGAATATGATAATATGTTAAAATAAGAAAATTATGTTTATGAGATAAAGGAAT
>CAMGAM010000076.1 GCA_946007485.1 uncultured Mycoplasmatota bacterium | reverse complement strand
CAATTCCTTTTGGAATTGGTGGACTTATTATTATGTATTTTATTAATCCATTATTTACGGGAATTTTAGGTAAAATGTCAGAGAAATTTTTGATTATTTTGTCAGTTGTTTTGATGAGTTTATTTTTATCTGATTTAATTATATCTTTTTTGATAATGCTTAAATTTAGAAGTATAGGAATTAAATCAATGAAAGATAATACTGAAGAGATGAATAAAATAGTAAAAGAGTATTTAATTAAGAATTCTAGATGGACTAAGAGACTAGTTGATTCTTTTCCTAATTTTAAGATTAGAATTGAGAAGATTAAACAAAAATATGAGACATATAAGAATAGTTAGAGAAGTGTGATAGCGATATCATGCTTTTTAATTAGAGATTTTATGATATAATAGAGATATATTTTGATGGAGGTGATAAAATGAGTGCTAGTATATATGAAAAAATGGGACAAATGATAATGATTGGACTAGATGTCGATAAGATTAATGATGAAATTAGAAAACTTATAAAAGATTATAAGATAGGTGGAGTGGTGTTATATAAATCTAATTATAAGGATATAAAATCAATGGTTAATTTTATTAATGAACTTAAAAAAATTAATGGGGATAATGTGCCATTATTTATTGCAATTGATCAAGAGAATGGAAGAGTAAATAGATTACCTGATGAGATTACTAGAATATATAATCCACTTAGACAAGCTAAAACAATGAATATAGATGTAGTTAATAAGTGTAATGAAATAACAGCAAAGATTTTAGCAGATGTTGGGGTTAATATGAATTTGGCACCACTTTTAGATATTAATTACAATGGTGATAATACATCTATAGGAAATCGTAGTTATGGTGATAAAAAAGCAGTTATTAAATATGGTTTACCAATGGTAGAAACAATGAAAAGACATGGAATAATTTCCGTAGTTAAGCATTTTCCTGGTCATGGTCTAGTAAAAACTGATAGTCATTATTTAATACCAGTTATTAATAATGTGTCTTTAATGGAAGATGATTTAGAAATATATGATAAGGCTATAAGTAATGGGGCTGATGCTATAATGATAGGTCATTTGAAAGTATGTGGATATGGTAGTAAGCCGGCATCAATTAATAGTGATATAATCGATAAATATTTAATTAAAAGGTATGATTATAAAGGATTAATAATAACAGATGATTTAAGAATGAATACGATGAAATATATGTATGGAATTAAGAATGTTATTAGTAAGAGTATTGAAGCTAAAAATGATATCTTAATGATAAAATATAAAAAAGGGGATATTAAGAAAATATATAATGAGTTATATAAAATGATTGATAGTGGGAAAATAGATAAGAATTTAATTAATAATAGTTATGAGAAGATTATTAATTTAAAAAATAAATATAAGTTATCAAATGATATTAAAGATGGAAATATTGATATAGATGAATTTAATAAAGAAATAATTGATGTTAATAGTATGATGGAAGAAAAATAAAAAATGCTTGAATTTATGAGAAATATGTGATATATTAAGAAAGACTTCGATGTGATAGTTTGATAGATAACGTTTTTTTGGAGAAAAAAAGCGTTTTTTTCCGTTGTATGGAGGTGTTTTATGGAATTATCGAAAGAAGAGATAATTAAAGAGGAAAAAAGGCTGGATGAAGTAATTAAACTTATAAGACAAAAGATATCAGTATTGGGACAAGAGTTATATGATCAGGATGATAAGGTCTTGGAATTTAAGAAATTTATGTGGGATAATAGGACAGATATGGATCCGACAGAACTTAAGACAATGATGTCTAGTAATGATTTAGAAGTACGTCTTATGATGAATAAAGGGGAGTATTTACAGAAGTTATTTAAAATACAAAATAATCCTTATTTTGGAAGAATTATTTTTAATAATGGAAAAGAGATGGATGATGTTTATATAGGAATTACGCATGTAATAGATGATGATAATAATTATTATGTTCATGATTGGAGAAGTCCAATTTGTAATTTGTTTTATGATTATGAAGTTGGACGAGCTAGTTATTTAGCTCCAATGGGAAAAATAGATGGTGAAATTACTTTAAAAAGACAATATACGATTCAAGATGGTAAGTTATTGCATATTTTTGATAATAATATAAATATAGATGATGAATTATTACAAGAAGTATTAGCTAGTGAATCTGATGATAAGATGAAGAATATTGTTAATACAATTCAAGCAGAACAAAATACAGTTATTAGAAATACAGATGATAAGAATTTAATAGTTCAAGGAATTGCTGGATCTGGTAAAACATCCGTAGCTCTTCATAGAATAGCATTTCTTTTATATAAGATAGAGAACTTAAATTCAAATAATGTCTTGATCTTTTCTCCAAATAAGGTATTTTCAGAATATATATCTAATGTTTTACCAGAACTTGGTGAAGATAATACGATGCAAACGACAATTAATGATTTTCTTGATATGGAGATTAAAGAATTTAATCATGTAGAAACATTTACTGATTTTATAGAGAGAAGTTATACGAATAAAGATGATTTTGAATTTATTAAATATAAGCAAAGTGATATGGTATATGAAGATATTGATAAATATATCGATAATATATGTCAGAGTATTAGATTTAAAGAAGATTCGTTTACAAGAGATTATAGTTATACGATAAGTGAACTTAATTATATGTTGAATGTTAGATATGAGAAATTTTCACTAGGAGAAAGAATTAAATTTATGGCAGAAAAGATTAGTGAAAATAATTTTAATGGTAGTGTATCTAGAAGTAAAAAGATTGCTCGAGAATTATATGATAGACTTAGTATATCATTAGATTTAGTTATGATATATATAAACTTTTTTACGAGTAGATTTAGTAAGATTAAAAAAGATATTTCTTATATTAAGAGTAATAAGAATATGTTAAATTATGATGATGCTTGTTTATATGTATATATGAAATGTAGATTATATGGTTATAATTATAATACATATATTAAAGAGATTGTTATAGATGAATCACAAGATTATTCATTAGGACAATTAAAATTAATTAGTAAGATATTTAGAAATGCTTCATATACGATACTTGGTGATATTAATCAAACAATTAATCCATATTATAAATATGAGAGTTTAGCTGATATTTGTAAAATACTTCCTGATAGTAAGTATATTGAATTAAGTAAGACATATCGTTCTAGTCAAGAAATTGTCGAGTTTAGTAATCAAGTTTTAAAACTTAATCATGTGAGTGCCATTAGAAGAAGTGAGAATGTACCAGTTATTATGAGAGATGATAGAGATATTGAGAAACAGCTTAGAGAAGATGTGACTGAATGTGAAAAATATGGAAAGAGTATGGCAATAATTACCAAGAATCAAGAAGAATGTGATTATATTTATGAAATGCTTAAAGATATGGGAATATCTAAAGTAGATGATAGTAAGAAGAAGTTTGATCGAAAATTTAAAGTTATTCCAGTATATATGGCAAAAGGATTAGAATTTGATAGCGTAATAATTTATACGGATAAGAATAATAAATATACGGAAGATGAAAAATATTTATATTATGTAGCAATTACGAGAGCACAACATAAATTAATTGTATATAATCAATAATATGATATAAATTTATTTGACAAACTATCTTAGATAGTGTTATAATTTGGTTAATTTAGTATTTAAAGCGATGACGAGCTTGGAAACTTAACAGCTATATAAAAAAGAGGGATTCTTAGGAATAAGTAAAGTGGAACCGCGGTTAGATAATCGTCTTTACATGATAGGAATTTCTCTTTTAATTTTTGGGGGATATGGAAAATGGCTTTAAAATTAGCATTGTTTATGTATGATGTTAGTATGTATCTTAATAGGAAGATAACAATTAATGAAGATTTGATTGAGATATTAATAATTTTTTTTGAATATATTTATGATAGTGTTCAAGAAATAGTTACTAGATTATTAGAAATAGATAAAAAAGAAGATATATCTCAAGCACTTAGAATTATAATGTTGGAATATGATGAAGAATTTTTAGAGTATTTAAATTCTTTAGTTTTTGATAGTAGAAATATGATTAAACTACTAGATGATATACCAGAAGAAGATATATCACTTATAGGTGATTTAGTAGTACTATTTAAACAATATCTTGATAATATAGTAGATATGAATATGGTTAGAATTAGATATTAGGAGGGATAAAAATGAAAGAAAATAATATGCAGGATATGGTTAATTATTGTAAACAGTATGGTTTTATATTTCAAGTAAGTTAAATATACTAATGGCTTTCTAATACTTTAAAT
>CAMGAM010000075.1 GCA_946007485.1 uncultured Mycoplasmatota bacterium | reverse complement strand
TTATTCAGTAGTTAAATATGATGAATATGAAAAAGATACGAGAATAATTGAGATGGAAGATAATTTAGTATTTGATGGAATATATGATATAGATGACAATAAAATAGTTATTGATGATAGTATCAATTATATTAAGTTAGATATTTTAAAGTTAGATACTGTAGAGGTAAATATTTATGAAAATACAGTATGGTATTCATATGATGATGATGGACATAGATATAAGTATTTAGATATATGGGCTAGTTATTCAGAATTTGATTTTTATAAAGAAGTAATTAATAATTTAAAAGAAAAGAAAATAATTTCATGTGATGAGTTATGGAAGATAGATAAAATATATGTATCTACGGAGAATTTGACAAAACTTAGAGAAAATTATATAAAATATCATGATTAATTTACTAGATAAGTAATTATTGATATAATGATAGGGAATAGGGGTAGTTAGATAATAACTACCTTTATATATAGAATATGGAGGGTATAATGCTTAAACTTAAGAACGTATCAAAATTTTATTATAATAAAGGGGTTATTGCTTCTGGATTTACGAAAGTAAATATAGAATTTGATATTGGGGAATTTGTAGCAATTGTTGGAGAATCAGGATCAGGGAAAAGTACACTTCTTAATGTAATATCAGGACTTGATAGTTATGAAGAAGGAGAAATGTATATTGATGGATGTGAAACTAGTCATTATAGAGAAAGTGATTTTGAGGAGTACCGAAAGAAATATGTTTCTAATATATTTCAAAGTTTTAATTTAGTTAATAGTTATACAGTTTATCAGAATGTAGAATTAGTACTTCTCATGAATGGTTATAAGAAAAAAGATATTAAAGAGAAAGTCTTAAAGATAATTGAGAGGGTAGGACTTAAGAAATATAAAAATACTTTAGCTTCAAAATTATCTGGTGGACAGAAGCAGAGAGTAGCTATCGCTAGGGCATTAGCTAAGGATAGTCCAATTATTGTTTGTGATGAACCGACAGGTAATCTTGATAGTAAATCAGCAAAGGAAATTATTAAATTACTTAAAGAGATATCTTTAGATAAGTTAGTAATTGTTGTTACTCATAATTTATCTGAAATAGAAGATATGGCAAGTAGAATAGTAAGAATGCATGATGGAAAGATAGTATCTGATAAGAAAGTTAAAGAGTATAAAGAAGTTAAAGAGGTAGTAGTTCCTGATAATAAGAATATTGGATTTTTTAATATTATTAGATTAGGTTTTAGAAATGCTTTTAATATTATTCCTAAATTTATTTTGTTATTTATAGTGTTTTTGTTTATTGCGGTTAGTCTACTTACGGAATATGGCTCACTTAAGAAAAGTGAATATGAAGAAAGTAAAATGGGAAATAATTATTATTTTAATGATTTAGATGATAAACGAATTATTATTAAGAAGAAAGATGGTAGTTCTATAAAAGAAGAAGAATTTGAAGTGATAGATAAGTTAGATAATGTAGCTAGAATAGTTAAGAGTGATGTTTTAGTAGATAGTTATTTATGGTTTCAAAATGAGAATGGGGAGTATGGTATTTCAGGAGTACTTAGAGATATAGATTTATTTGAAGATAAGTTAGGGTATGGAAGAATGCCTGAGAATGATGAAGAAGTAGTGGTAGCAGTAGATGAATATGATTATTATTTTAATGATAAAATAGAAGATGCTGTGAAGAATGATTTCTATTTAGAAGGGGATAAGAATTCATTTAAGATAAAGATTGTGGGAGTAGTATATTTAGATAGTTCAGCATTTACTTATAGAGATAGTGTAATATATGCAAGTAGTGAACTAATTAATAAATATATGGGAATAGTTAATCGTAATTATAGTAATGTGATAGTAAATATTAATGATAAGAATTATGATAGTTATAATATACTAGGTGATAACTATGCTATTATACCAAGTGATAAGGTAAGTCAAGGATGTGCTTATACTTCTGAAGATATTAATTATGGATGTAGGGATTATAATTGTAAGAATAAGGGATTAGGTATCAAGGTTAATAATTTATACTACGAAGATAAGTTAGATTTAAAGATATGTAATGTTTATAATCAGAAAAATGTTGGTAATTTACTTGGAATAGATAAGAATAGTCAGGGATATGGTTCAATTTATATAAATAGAGATGATTATAATAATTTATTTAATAAGGATAGTTATCAGGCTTCAGTATATGTATCACATATTGATAATATAGATATGGTATCAAGTGAATTAGATACACTTGGATATGATACATTACAGATTAGAAAGACTTTAAATAATGATGGAGCTGATATGGCAAAGATTATGAAGATAGTTAAGTTAATTATAGTAATTATAATGATAATTACACTATTCTTTATATCATATTTTGTTATTAAGTTAATTTTAAAATCAAGAAATGTATATTTTTCTACGCTTAGAATACTTGGTGGAAGTTTTAAACAGGTAAAAAGAATTACTGATGTGGAGTTATTTGTTGATTCGACTTTAGCATATATTAGTTATTTATTAATTATGTTTTTAGTATCAAGAAATATTATTCATATTAAGTTTATTAGTAATGTTTTAGAATATTTAGAGATTAGAGATTATATTTTAATGTATTTAATACTTATTGGAATGTCTTATTTGATATCAACGAGATTCGCTCATAAGATATTTAAGAAGAGTGCTATGAAGAGTTATAGGGAGGAAGTATAATGATTAGAATAGAGAATCTTAATAAGTATTATAATAAGGGAAGAGGTAATCAGATACATGTTATTAATAATACTAATTTGGAATTAGATAAAAATGGATTAGTAGCTATTCTTGGACCTTCTGGATGTGGAAAGACAACACTTCTTAATGCTATTGGAGGACTTGATAAAGTTAATAAGGGAAATATATATATAAATGATGTAAAGATTACTAGAAGATGTAGTTATAAGATAGATAAGATTAGAAATTTAAAGATTGGATATATATTTCAAGATTATAAATTAGTAGATGATATGAGTGTCTATGATAATGTAGCAATGGTTCTTAAGATGATTGGAATTAAAGATAAGCAAGAAATTAAGAAGAGAGTTGAATATATTCTAGAGCGAGTAGGTATGTATAGATATAGATATAGACCTTGTGGAATGTTATCAGGAGGAGAAAGACAAAGAGTAGGAATTGCTAGAGCAATTGTTAAGAATCCAGATATTATTTTAGCAGATGAACCGACAGGTAATCTTGATAGTAAGAATACGATTGAAATTATGAATATTATTAAATCAATATCAAAAGATAAATTAGTAATTCTTGTTACTCATGAGGTTGATTTAGCAAAATTTTATGCAACAAGAATATTAGAATTATCAGATGGAGAAGTAGTAAAAGATTATAATAATAAGAATAATGAGAAGATAGATTATAAGATAGATAATACTTTCTATTTAAAAGATTTTAAATATCATGATAAGAATCATGATAATAATATAAATATTGAATATTATAGTGATAAAGAAGATAAATTAAATTTAGTAGTAATATTTAAGAATGGAAATATTTATATTAAGAATAAAGATAATGAAAAGATAGAGGTAATTGATAGTAGTTCTAATATAGAGATAGTAAATGATCATTATAAACAATTAGATAAGAGTGTATATGAAAAATATTCTTTTGATTATGATAAGATTATTAATAAAGATATTAAACTTAGATATAGTTCAATATTTAATATGGGAAGTATTATTAGTCATGGATTTAAGAAAGTTTTTGGATATAGTTTAGTTAAGAAATTGTTATTGATTGGATTTTTCTTATCATCACTATTTGTGACATATTCAGTTAGTAATATTTTAGGGCTTATGACAGTTAAGGATAGTGAATTTATTAAGACTAATAAGAATTATTTAAAGATAGATGATTATCTTAAGTATGAACAAGTAGAGGGAATAGAATATATAATACCTGGAGATAGTCAAATAGCGATGAAGTTAGATAGTAATAATTATTATCAAACAAAAGAAGCTAATATGAAGATTAATGGCTCACTATCAAGTATTGATATGATTAGTGAAGATAATTTATTACTTGGAAGAATGCCAGAAGATAAAACTGAAATTGTAATTGATAAGATGGTATATGATAAATCAGAAGGTATTGAAATGATTGGTTATTATGATATTTCTAAGATGATAGATAGTAAAGTATTTTTGGCATCAGAAATTTTAGAATATAAAATAGTGGGAGTAGTTGATTTGGGAAGTCCTTCAATATATGTATCTAGAGATGAGATGATAAATATTATTTCTAATACGCTTAGTGGAGGAAATGATATGTATTATGGATATATGAGTACAGATGATATGAATGTAAATATTAATAGTATAGA
>CAMGAM010000074.1 GCA_946007485.1 uncultured Mycoplasmatota bacterium | reverse complement strand
CCTTAGGTTATTTTTTCCCTAAGCACAAACACTACTATCATCACAGATAGTGCGAGTGTGGACTTTCCTCTAATCATTATTCATAACCAGCGTTTGTCCAGATAATTTATTCTTCTTTTCCAAGTATAATTTTCTCTAATTGACTTATTCTTCTAAGCAAATCGACATTTGTTACTTCTTTTTCTCCACCTTTTACTGTCTCGATACTAGATTTTAATGCCCTAATTTCCTGCTTCAAAGAATTATTTTCATCTACCAAAGATTCATTATCACGTCTCAAACCTTTAATAATATTATTATATTCATTATAATCTCGTATAATAACATCTAAAAACTCATCTACTTCCTGCATTCTATATCCTCTCGTATCTACTTTAAATTCCTTCTCAAGAATATCTTGCATAGTAAGTGAAATTTTATCCTGGTGCATAACACTATCACCTCTATTTTAATTATAAAATATATGTCTTATTTTGTCAATTTAAATTAATCTTTCTTCTTTCAAAAGACAACCATTATTCTAACATAATTTATAGATATAGTCAAATTTAACTACCTGTAAATTTTTACCAACAGAAAAAGTGAAGTAAAATATCATTACTCCACTTTAAAAATTAAACATTAACCATTCTGGCTTAAATATAAGTAAAATTCCTATAAGTAATAAAAGTATTCCTCCTACTAACTTAGAAATTTTTCCATATTTCGTAGATACTCCTGTTATCTGCATAGTTCTAACTGCTATAAAAAATATTACCAAATCATCTATAAGGAAAAATAACATATATAAAGCAATATATAATATTTCTTGGATAATTGTTAAATTATTCATCGATAATATTTGTGTAAACATTACTGGAAGTCCAGCCGAACAAGCCAACTCTACTATATTGACAGATACTGCTAATAAAATTACTCCAAGAATCGCTAAAAAGAAATTTTTTTCATGCGTAAACTTTTTAATTCTCTCAAAAATTCTATTTCTCTTCTTATCATCTATTACATCACAACCATTATCTTTTCTATGTCTAATATAACCTATTAAATTAAATATTGCCCCTACTAAAGCTATAATTCCTATCAATATTCTCACAAAATTAACTTTAAGTAGTAATGTCGCTACATTTAACCACGCTAACATAAACAAAAGATAAACTAGTGCTGAAGAAACTAAAAAAGTCGTTCCTAAAACAATCATTTTCTTTTTGTCTTTCATTCCAATTAACATACTTATTAAGAATAACAGTACCCACATCGCACAAGGATTAAATCCATCGACAAGTCCTATCAAAATTGATATTACTGGTAAAGTTAAATTTTTAGTCTCTACTACTCCTAATAATGGTACTTCTATCCTGTAATTTGCATAATCATCAATATAATTTGTTATTTCTACATCATCATTATTTATTTGATAACTAGGTAGTTCTATATCACCAATATGTTCACCAACCCGATCAACATATCCATAATTTGAATAATAATCAACCGTTCCCATAAACTTAACCTTTGAATTCTCATAACTAAATCCTTTATAGACTTTATCCCCAATTATTGTAAACGGAACACCTGAAACTGTCGTATCATATAAACTAGCTACTTCATCTAACAATTTAGAATTATCTTCATCTCCTATTTCATATTTATATAATCTAACATTATCATACTTATCCATAATCTCATCAAGTAATTCCTTTTCCTTAGCACAATGTGGACAAGTATCTGAATAAAATAAATATATATTAACTAAATTTTTTTCTTTATTATCATTTTCAGAAGCCATCACTAAAGATAATCCAGTCATAAAAATAATCATTACAAAAAATATTTTTTTTAATTTATTTAACATAATCACTTATCTTCTCTCTTAGAGTATTCACAGACATCTCACCAATAATTCTCTCTATTTCATTTCCATCTTCTGATAAAAATATTACTACTGGCAATACTTTTCCTGGATTATACTTTAAAACTTCTTCATTATCCATATCATAATCAAGTTCTACTACTTCTAAAGAAGGATAATCATTAAGTATCTTACTCCATATTTTCTTCATAACTAAACATCCAGGACACCATATTGCCCCTATCTTAATTATTTTCATTACATCACCTACATATCTAATTTTTTATAACATTCATCAAATATTGATAAAAATTTATCAATTTCTTCTTCAGTAGTCAAATAAGACAAACTAATTCTTAAACTATGATTAGCAATTTCCTCATCTTTAGTTACTGCATATACCGAATTAGACATACTATTAGCTGAAGAACAAGCACTTTTCGTAGAAATATATATTTCATTTTCATCAAGAGCATGAATAAAAGTCTCTGGTTTTATCTTTCTTAAACTAAAATTAATCGTATGTGGAATACTATTCACTGTACTATTTATATGTACTAATGGATATTCTCTTAATTTATCACATATCTTCTTATTAAGTTTAGTTATATATTCATAATTTTTATTAACATTTGGAATAATTAATTCCATAGCTTTCATCATTGAAACAATAAGTGGCAATGCTGGTGTTCCACTACGATAAACAGTTGTACTCTTACCACCATGAATTAATGGACAAATATTAATATTCTCTTTCTTATATAAAAGTCCTATTCCCTTAAGTCCATATATCTTATGAGCTGAAAAACTAGCAAAATCAACATCTTTTAAATTGATATCTATTTTTCCTAAAGCCTGTGTACAATCTACATGAAAATAACATTTTGGATATTCTTTAAGAATTTCACTAATCTCCTTAATTGGCTGTCTAAGCCCAAGTTCACTATCAACCATACATACACTAACTAATATCGTATCATCACGAAGCAATCTCTTTAAATCATCTATATCAACAATTCCTTGATCATTTATTTTAACAAAGTCTACTTCAAATCCCTTATCTGCTAAATAATTAAGAGGTGCAATAATCGAAGAGTGCTCCAAATAAGTAGTAATTATATGCTTACCCCGATTCTTATACTTTTCACATACTCCCTTAATAACTGTATTATTTGATTCACTAGCCCCAGAAGTATAAATAATTTCGCTCTTCTTAACCTTTAACATCTTAGCTATCTCTTCTGTTGCATAATCTTCAAGACTCTTAGATTTAACCCCTAAACTATGTAAAGAATTACTATTACCTGGATATTCCATACATACTTTATTAAAAGTATCTAATACTTGCTTGTCTACTGGAGTAGTTGCTGAATAATCTAAATATATCATATAATCACCATCCTCTATAATTTTATCACAATTATGATTAAAAAGTCTATAAATCAATTATATTTTACAACTTAAAAAAGCTTAATATTATCAAATACAAAGCCTTATTTTATCGTATAACTATTATTAATAATTGGAATACTGTATAAATATAACACATCCATATTACTATTATTAAAATCTATTAAATTATTATCTATCAAATATTTACTATTTATATATCTTAAATCTACCATAGTTATCTTACTATAATTACTTATCATTAAAGGAACTAAACTACTACCAAAAGAATCTCTAAATATTACTAACTCTCTTCCACTATCATTATATTTATTATTAATTACAAGCAAAGCTTTAGCACCACCTAAAAATATATCATAACTGTCTATTTTTTTAAGATTATCCCTATCATATACCAAAATATATTTATCATTCTCATAATCATATACCAAAGCATTATCAATAATATCATTACTATAATAATTAATTCTATCAGGTTTAATAAATCCATTACTATATAAACTACCATAAAAATAATCATAAGAATAATTAACAAAATTATCATCACTTATATCTACATTCATTGAATATAATAATTTATTTCTAACTTCTAAAATCTTATCTTGTCTAAAATGAATATCAGTTCTATAATAACTATCTAATGATAATATATTAAATATATCTATATATTTATATTTAATCTTATTATTAAAAGTATCAACTATATAATTATAATCTACTTTAGGTATCCATTCCAAATCAAAATAATAATTCTTATCAGGAATAATTGAATAATATATCCTATCCGTATCAAAATAACTACTCATATCATTTATTTTATTAATTATATTATCTACTGAATCATATCTTGTATTACCATCTATTTTATACATATAATCATCAAATATATATATATCATTAACTACATTTTCCCTATAAATATTCCTAGAGAACCATCCATATATATCCATATAATTATCTCTAAATACTATCTGATCTAATAAATAATCATTAAGCCTATCCATATAACTACCACTAACTATATCACTAATATTAATATTAGGCCTTTGAGTTAACTTTCTCCTCTCAGAAAAAGATATTTCTCTATCAGGAATAATAATTCCTAGTAAAAAATGAATTCCTATTATCAAAATAAATATAATACTTAAAAGTTTCT
>CAMGAM010000073.1 GCA_946007485.1 uncultured Mycoplasmatota bacterium | reverse complement strand
GCCTAGGAATTATTTCTTTTAAGTTATCAACAATTACTCTACCCCTTTTATAAGCAAAATCTTTATGGACAATTACTGATAAAGCATCTACAACTTCCCCATTTAACATAACATCCATCTTAACTAAATTACTCTCTTTGTAACCAATTAGTTCATAATCAAATGAAGCGTATCCCTTCGTATAACTCTTAAGTTTATCAAAAAAATCATAAACTATTTCTGATAAAGGTATTTCATAATGAATATTTACTCTTGTCGTATCAATATAATCAGTTGAAACATAAGTTCCTCTCTTATCTTGACATAGTTCCATAATCGAACCAATATATTCATTTGGTACATATATATTAGTACTTATATATGGTTCTTTAATACAAGCTATTCTTACTTTTTCAGGAAATTCTGATGGATTATCCACATAGACAATTTCTCCATTAGTCAAAGTTATTTCATATATTACCGATGGAGAAGTAGCAATTATATCAATATTAAATTCTCTTTCTATTCTCTCCGTAATAATATCAAGATGTAAAAGTCCTAAAAAACCAACTCTAAATCCAAATCCCAAAGTTGAAGAAGTTTCTGGTGTTATTGAAAGCGATGCATCATTTAACTTTAATTTTTCTAAAGCCTCTCTAAGACTCGGATACTTCTTACTATCTATCGGATATATTCCACAAAATACCATTGGTTTTAATACTTTATATCCCGGAAGTCCAACACTACAAGGATTATTATTTAAAGTGATCGTATCACCTACCCGAACATTATCAATTGATTTTATTGAAGCACATAAATATCCAACTTCTCCAGCCGACAATCTATCTACTTTTACTTCTTTTGGCGTATGGTATCCAATCTCTGTCACTTCATAACTAGCTCCAGTCGTCACCATCTTAATCGTATCTTTATCACTGACACTACCACTTACTACCCTAATTAATGATACCACTCCCCTATAAGAATCAAAATAACTATCAAAGATTAAACATCTTAATTTATCATCATCATATTCACAAACTGGTGAAGGTATTCTCTCAATAACTGCATCTACTAATTCTGGTATTCCTACTCCTGTTTTAGCAGATGTTAAAATTATTTCCTCCTTCTTAAAACCAAAAGTTCTATTAAGTTCTTCTATTCTCTTCTCTATATCAGCACTTGGCAAATCTATCTTATTAATAACCGGTATTATCTCTAAATTATTCTCCATTGCCAAATAAACATTAGATAGTGTCTGTGCTTCTATTCCCTGAGCTGCATCTACGATTAAAATAGCTCCCTCACAAGCAGCCATACTTCTTGATACCTCATAAGTAAAATCAACATGTCCTGGAGTATCTATTAAATTAAGAATATAATCTTTATAATTAAGTCTAACCGCATTAAGCTTAATTGTTATCCCACGTTCTCTCTCTAAATCCATCGAATCAAGTATCTGATCCTTCATCTCTCTTTTATCTATTGCTCCAGTATACTCAAGTATTCGATCTGCTAACGTACTCTTACCATGATCAATATGAGCTATAATACAAAAATTTCTAATCTTTTTACTATCCATATTCTCAGTCCTCAAGTAAGATTATATCATTTTTCAAAAGAAAAAGCGAGTTTCCTCGCTTAATTAATTAATTTTATAACAATAATTATCGTTTAATTTCGTATATCCACTTGAACATATAAATGAATATTCACGATAATTATAACACATATTAGAAGAAAGTGTACCACTAGAACAATAATATTTAGAACAATACTGTTTATTTAAGACACAACGATCAGGATAAGGATTCTTACCAGTTGTGTTTGTAAATTTTACATCCCCACTTGCACTAAATCTAGGACAGTCCCAAACATATGTAGTTTCAGAACAACTTGCAGAAACTATACGATAGCAAGTTGTACCTGAACTATTTAAAGTATAATTATCTGGACATTTTTTTGTTGTATTTTCTACTATACCACTACAACTTCCAGTATTCCCAGCAGCATCTTTTACATAATATGTAATTGTTCCAGTTGAATTAATTGTTTTAGTTGTACTATTTGCTCCAGAATAAGTTGAACTCCATCCATAATAAGATATTGCCCCACTATTATCAGAATATGTTGCTGTTAATGTTGTTGAACCAGCCGTTGCACTAATTGAACATGTTGGTGGTGTTGAATCTTTCCAATTTACTCCCAATACCACTATACAATCTCCATTCGATGCATCACAAAAATCACTCGCACTATATACAACAGTTTGATCATATTTCTTTCCTGAAGTCGTACACCCACTTAAACATATCCATTCTTCTTTGCTTACTCCTACATAACCAGTCTTTTTTATATTTAAATAACTAGAATTATTATAATTAGCAAGACCTGAACTACCTAAAGACCCATTATAAGAAATTACATGCTGAAGAACACTACCATTTTTATATATTATATCATCACTTGAAACGGTATATTCTCCATTTGCGGTTGTTTTTGTAACTGTCCCCCCATTTGGTTTAAATCTTACATAAACTTTATTGATTCTCCATATTGCATATAATGTTATATCATTGTTATCACTAAATTTTGTAAATGTATATTTATCACTATATGTACTACTCGTTGCATTTTTATCTTTACTCCATCCTAAGAATGTATATCCCAATCTTGTATATGCATTTGCACTTAATGTACAACTCTCACCATATGTACATTCTGTACTAGGCATATTTCCACTTCCACCATTTGCATTATAATTTACCTTATACACATTATTAAATGTAATATTCGTTTCTAATGATGTTTCTATATTACTATTTCCAACATTATCATATACTGAATTTTCTGCTATTATAATAGAAACTATACCATTATACTTATTATTATTAATAATTAAATTAAAATTACCTTTTCCATCACCTGAAAGAGATATATCACTAATGATATTGTCACAAACTTTTACTTCTATATCTGACTCATCAAAGCTACTATAATTAACTCCACTACCAATATCGCTAACTTTTAATGGTATTGTCACTGTTTTTCTTACATTTACTTGAGAAACTTCTCCCAATTCTATAACTGGACCTACATTATCGATATTATCAACATTGAATGACTTTCTAACAATTTTTTCATTATTAAGAGTAATATAACCCTCAAGAGTCCCATTAGACATAACTTTTATTTGTCTTTCTGTATCTGTATTATTACCATATATATTTTCACTTGTTCCATCATATTCATAATCATATTTATAATTACCAATCGTAGTAACATCATTTAAATTATTAAGTGAATAATATAAAGTAATCTTTTTTTCCTTACTCCAACCTGTTGGTTCTACAACAAATGATATGTCCCCTTTTGCTTTCACAGCTTGAGAACATGTTACATTATTACTGTCATTAATTAAAGCTGTTTCTTTAATAACTTTAGTAGTCCTATCTCGTTTTATGTAAACATACATATTGGTATTAACATTAATATTCTTAGCAATCTTAGATTCAGTAATATCTTCATCAAAATAACCCATATCTATTAAATTTTGAACTGTTATACATTGATATTCTGCACTAAGATCTTTCGTATCGCTAATAAAAAACAGTCTATCACTATTTTCAAGTAAATAATTAGCAGCCTCTTTTTCTATATTATTAATTGTAACTTTATAACTCTTCTCTCTTGGTTTTTCTATAGCACTTAAAGAAACATATAAAGTTATTGAAACAACTATTGCCAGTATTGCTATCGTAGCTAATAATTCAATTAAAGTAAAACCTTTATTATTCTTACTTATCTTCATACTCTACCACCTAGTATAAATATAACATAAAAATTAAAAAAATAAAACACTATTATCAGCATTTTATTTTCCTATCAAAAATAACTCTAACATATCTATATTATTCTTCCCTGTCTTAAACTCTCTATCTATCGTAGCCAATTTATTTATTATCATACATATATCTTCTTCAGTATAATTATATAATCTCTCTAACATCTTTTTTACATAGAATTCTTTCTTATTAATTATCTTTGCTATTTCAAAATTACTCTTTCCCTTATTATACAAAATCTTAATAATTAAAGCTTGTCTAAAACTATTACTAAGCGAAACTAATAAATAATCATATCCAATATTCTGTATCTTAAAATTATCATACATCTTACTAACTTTATCATAGTCTCTATCTAATACCGCATTTGTAAATTCATAAATAACATTATCTATATTATCAGCTACTAATAAATCTATCGTATCTCTATCTATTATATTATCATTATCTTTATACATAAATATTTTTGATAATTCTAATTTAATATTATTAATATCATTTCCTAGTTTAGATACTAAATAATCTAAATTATATTTATCTATCTTATATCCATTATCTTTTATATAATTCTTTATAAAATCATAAATATTATCATCATTCTTACTTTTACTTATATCAATAACATTAAAATTATCTTTAAATATTCTATAATTCTTTAATCTCGTATCTATTTTACTAGCAATTAAAATAATATATACATCTTTATTGATATTTTTAATATATCTATCTAAATAATCTATTTCTTCATCTTTAATATTACTTATATTAAAATCATTTCCAATAATAATCTTTTCATTAGAAAATAAACTAATCATCGATGCTTCATCTA
>CAMGAM010000072.1 GCA_946007485.1 uncultured Mycoplasmatota bacterium | reverse complement strand
ATTGATAAATATCAAGCAAGGGATGTTTTAGCAAAATATTGTTTTAGTTTTAATGATATAGATGAAGTTTTTTTAGATAATGGTTTTGTTATGTCAATGGTAGATGGAATAATTAATGATAAGAATTATGTTTTATCTTTGAAAAGGGAGAGGTAAAATGATAAATTTATATAATGAAAAGGGAGAAATTGTTAAAATAGATAAGGGCAATTTAATATCTAGTGGGAGTAAGGCTGATATTTATAGAATAGGTAATGGAAAGCGTATTAAACAATTTAGAAGTAGTAAGAGAAAAGTAGTAGTAGAGGTTTTGAAATTTTTTAGAGATGAATATTTAAATAATTTTTTAAAGATATGTGATATACTATACGATGATAAGGATAGAGTTAGAGCATATACGGCATTAGAATATTTATCTAGTGAAGTAGATTTGCTTACTTTATCAAGTGATTATTTGATAGATAATTTATCTGGAATTGTTGAATCTATAAGAAGAATAAGTGATAGATTAATTACAGTTATGGATATGAATATTTGGAATACGATAGTTAATGAGAGTGAGATTACAGTAATAGATGTTGATGGATATGTGTCATCTAATGATGATAGTTTAAGAGATAAGATATATAATTTAAATATAGATGCTGTTAAGAATTTATTTATAAATCTTTATGATGATAGTTTAGTGAGATATCATAGTACTGAAGGGCTTACTTCTGGAAGTATGGCAATAGATGATTTATTTATGGTGTTTGATAAAGACACTGTTTATAAGAAGCTATCTAGATGTAGATATCCAATTGATTATTTGATGCAGAATAGATATTAGAAAAGAGTGGTGATCTGAATGAAATTATATGATGAAGATGGAAGGGCAGTAGTAGTTAGAAGAGTAGGGTTTGTTGGAAGTGGAATGTATGGTAGAGTATATAAAACGAGTGATTTAAAATGTTTAAAATTATATAGAAGAGGGATAGAGTTAGATCCTGATACGAATATATTGATTAAGAATTTGGAGTTAGATAATTTTTGTAAAATATATAAGATACTTTTTGATGAAAAGGGTAGATACAAAGGTAATTTAATGGAATATTATCAGAAAGAAAAGGTGGATGTTTTAACTTTACCTAGTGAATATTTACTTGATAATTTAAGGGGATTAGCAACTTCTGTACTAAAACTTTTAGATAATAAGGTATTTATTAGTGATATGAATTTTGATAATGCAATAATTAATGAAAATGAAATTAGAGTGATTGATACGGATTTATATGTTAGACGAGAAGAATATAAAGATGATGTTTTATATAGATATGGGGTATCTTCACTTCAGGGGTTAATGTTATCAATATATTTAGATTCACTAAGAAAATATCATAGTTCTAGTAGAATAGTTGATGATGAGATAGCAATCGAGAGATTATTTGAGACACCTTTTGATGTTAATCATACTAGTAAGAAGTTAGTTAGATGTAAATATCCGATTGATTACGTAATGAAATGTCGATAAAGATCTGAAATTTTTAGGTCTTTTACTTTATCAATTGACAACTAATGATGGTTTTGATATGATTAGTTTGTAGATGATAGGAGGGATATAATGACAGATATAGAGATTGCTAGAGGAACTAAACTTAGGAAGATTGTAGAAGTAGCTAATGATTTAGGAATAGATGAAGAAGATATTTCTTTGTATGGAAAATATAAGTGTAAGATAGATAATTCAGTATATGATAAGATAAGTGATAGAAAAGATGGGAAACTAATTTTGGTTACAGCAATAAGTCCAACACCACTTGGAGAAGGAAAGACAACAATGTCAATTGCGATTGCTGATGGACTTAGAAAAATTGGTAAAAATGCTATTTTGGCACTTAGAGAACCATCTTTAGGTCCGGTATTTGGAATTAAGGGTGGAGCGACTGGTGGTGGAATGGTTCAGGTAGCTCCAATGGAAGATATTAATCTTCATTTTACGGGTGATATTCATGCGATTACAGCTGCGAATAATTTACTTGCTAGTTTAATCGATAATCATATTTATTTTGGAAATAAACTAGGAATTGAGAGAGTTGTATGGAAGAGATGTGTCGATTTAAACGATAGACAACTTAGGGTAGTTAATACTGGGTTGTCAGATGAGAAAAATATTGTTCCAAGGATGGATAGTTTTGATATTACAGTAGCATCCGAGGTAATGGCTATTTTATGTTTATCAACAGATATTGTTGATTTAAAAAGAAGACTTGGTAATATTATTATAGGTTATAATAAAGAAGATAAGCCAATATTTGCTAGAGATCTTAAAGCTGAAGGCAGTATGGCAGTACTACTTAAAGATGCGATTAATCCTAATTTGGTGCAAACTTTAGAGCATACACCTGCAATTATTCATGGTGGTCCTTTTGCTAATATTGCACATGGTTGTAATAGTATAGTAGCTACGAAAATGGCTTTAAAATTAAGTGATTATGTAATTACTGAAGCTGGTTTTGGGGCTGATTTGGGATGTGAGAAATTTTTAGATATTAAATGTCGTAAATTAGGAATTAATCCATCAGCAGTTGTGATAGTTGCAACAATAAAAGCATTAAAGTATCATGGTGGAGTATCTAAGGAAGATGTATTTTTGAAGAATTTAGATGCCCTTGATAAAGGAATGGATAATTTATTTAAACATATTGATAATATTAAGAATAAATTTGGGCTTAATGTTATAGTGGCAATAAATAAATATAATCAAGATAGTGATGATGAAATTGAATATTTAAAAAATAAATTATCTGATAAGGGTATTATGATGAGTTTAGTAGAAGGATTTACGCAAGGTGGAGATGGAGCAAAAGATATAGCAAATAAATTAATATCTTTAGTAGAAGAAAAAGAAGAATTTAAATATATATATGATCTTAATGATGATATAAAAACGAAGATAGAAAAGGTTGCTCAAAAGATATATTATGCTAAGGGAGTTGAATATTCAGAGGAAGCTCTTAGAGAAATAGAGAGAATTGAAAAAATGGGATATGGAAATTATCCAATATGTATAGCAAAGACACAATATTCTTTTTCTGATGATCCTAAAATTTTGGAATGTGATAAAGATTATAATATCAAGATAAGAGGGGTAGAAATAAAGAACGGCGCAGAATTTATTGTTGTATTAGCTGGTAAAATTATGACTATGCCTGGGTTACCTAAAGAGCCGGCTGCAGAAAAGATTGATATTTTAGATAATGGCGAAGTAGTAGGAATATTTTAAAAAATATAATGATATGATAAATTAAAGAAATGTAGATTATGTAAAGAAAACATAGTCTACATTTTTGCTTATGATGAAAGTATTTTTAAAATTTTATGGTAAGTGGCAAACAGATGTATGAATTTATCTTGACATAAATTTATATTTGTGATAGTATGTTTTTAGTTATCAATATTACTTGGAAGGAGATGTTAAAAGTGAAAATACTGATTGTAGATGATGATAAGGATATTTCTGAATTGGTGGCACTTATTTTAAAGAAAGAAGGAATTGATTCAGATATAATTAATAATCCAATTGAGGCTTTAAAAGTATTAGAAAAGGGAAATTGTTCATATGGGTTAATATTATTAGATATAATGATGCCAGAACTTAGTGGAACGGAACTTTGTTCAAAGATTAGGGATAAGGTAGATGTACCAATTATCTTTTTGTCGGCAAAGAAAGAACTTATAGATAAAATGCTTGGTTATGAAATAGGTGGAGATGATTATATTACAAAACCTTTTGATAATACGGAATTGGTATTAAAAGTAAAATCTCATTTAAGGCTTAATAAACGAAAGGTTGATAACAAACGTGGTAAAATTATTACAATTGGAGATATTTCTTTAAACGAAGAATCTTTTGAAGTTTGGAAAGATGGAAAATTGGTAGAATTATCTACAAGAGAATTTGAATTGCTTAGATATTTGATGATAAATGCGGGGATAGCTTTATCAAAAGAACAAATATTTGATGATGTTTGGGGAGCCAATTATGGGGATATAGGTACTGTAGCAGTTAATATTAAAAGTTTAAGAGATAAACTTGATAATGATAATAAATATATTATTACAATATGGGGATATGGATATAAATTTGTAAGGATGGATTAGAATGAAGGGAAAAGCGTTAAGAAAGAAGACTGTATTTATTATTTTGTTTGTTGGGATAATTAATGTTTTTTCAATGTTTTTATGGTTTAATTTTAAAATTAAACCAATAATAAATATGGCTAATTCCATAAAAGAAGAAATTACTGAAAATGAACTTGCTGATAAATATAAAAATGAAGATGAATTACTTGAAGATATAACATTAATTGCTGATAAGTATAATGTTTTATTTAGAGTAAAAGATATTAATAATAATGATTTAATTGATTATGATACATCACAAAATAATTCGCTTTTATTTTCTAGGGGAGTAAAAATAGATAATAATTTATATATAATTAATGCTTATATTGATAAAAGGGTAAATACGCTTAATGTTGCATTTGAGTTAATTATGTTTCAAATATTTGTGGTGACTTTTTTCATGGGTTTATTATTTTTATTTGCTAGAAGTAAAGTTATTAAACCCACGGAGAGATTAATTGATGATATTAGAAATTATAAGTTAGGAAAGAAACCAGAAATGGTAGA
>CAMGAM010000071.1 GCA_946007485.1 uncultured Mycoplasmatota bacterium | reverse complement strand
ATATGAAGAGATAGATTTTAAGGGAAAAGAAGTATTTATTTGTCTTAATAAGATTATGCATAACAATGATATTGATCATTTAAGAGATGTTCTTAATTATTTTAAAGATAAGGATGTTAGAATACTTTTTTATGATATGGCAGTATATAATATAGCAAGTGAGTTAGGAATAGCAAATAAGTTAGTAATATATCAAGATCATTTGAATGCTTCAGGATTATCTAATAAGTTTTATTATGATTTAGGTATTAGGGGTAGTTTTATAACAAATGATATTACTTTTTCTGAACTTATTGATATTAAGAAAAATAATAAGATGGAAATTATGTTTTTAGGATATGGATATCAGCCAATATTTTATTCAAGAAGATATTTAGTTAGTAATTATTTAAAGCATATTGGATGTGATAAGGGAGATAATTATAAGATAATTAGTGATAATTTAGTAAAATATCCAATTAGTGAAGAAAAGTATGGAACGACGATATATAGTCCTAGAGAGATTAATTTGATTAATTATTTAAATGACTTAGATGAGATTGACTATATTGTTATGAATAGTGTTAATATTGATGATGATAAGTTTTTGATGATGGTAGATAAGTTTATTAGAAGAGAAAAAATGGATGATAGTACTTATTTAGGCTTTTTTAAGGTTAAAACAATATATAAAGTAAAGTAGGTGATATGATGAAGAAAGTGGAATTATTATCTCCAGCTGGTAGTATTGAGAGACTAAAGATTGCTTTATTGTATGGAGCAGATGCGGTATATATTGGTGGAAGAGATTATAGTTTAAGAGCTAATGCAAAGAATTTTAGTTTAGATGAAATAAATGAGGCTTGTGAATATGCTCATAAACTTAATAAACGAGTATATGTAACGGTTAATATCGTTTTTCATAATGAAGATATAGAAGGATTAGTTGATTATCTAAAAGAACTTGAAAAATGTCAGGTAGATGCGGTTATTATATCCGATCCTTTAGTAATAAATATAATTCATGAGAATAAGATAAAGATACCTATACATATATCAACACAATATTCATCGGTTAATTATGAAGTAGTTAATTTCTGGAAGAAACTAGGAGTAGAGAGAGTAGTTCTTGGGAGAGAGACTTCTAAAGAAGAAATTAAAGAGATAATTGATAGGACAGGAATGGATATTGAAATATTTATTCATGGAGCAATGTGTGCAAGTTATTCGGGGAGATGTGTTTTATCAAATTATTTGACAAATAGAGATGCCAATCGTGGAGGATGTGCCCAGATTTGTAGATGGAATTTTGAAATGGATGTGGATGGAGAAATTGTACCTAGTAATACGAAATTTACAATGTGTTCTAAGGATCTATGTATGTTAGAAGTAATTCCTGATATTATCGATATTGGAGTATGTAGTTTAAAAGTAGAAGGTAGAATGAGAAGTATTTATTATATAGCTACAGTTATTAATACTTATAGAAGAGCAATTGATGATTATTATAATGGAATGCTTGATGATAAGAAGATTAAAAAATATTTAAAAGTATTAAATAGGGTAGCTAATAGAGATAATGCAGTACAGTTTTTTGATAAGTTTCCAACCGAAGAAGAGCAATATTTTGGGGAAAGAGAAGAAGTATCTAATCAGGATTATTTAGGGATAGTAGATGATTATGATGGAGAATATGTCTCTTTAATTACTAAAAATTTCTTTAAACCAGGAGATGAAGTAGAAATTATTTCACCAAATAGAGAAACTTTTAGTTTTGTTGTTCCAGAAATATATGATAATGAATTAAATATATTAGAATGTGCAAGACATCCAGAAGAAATAATTAAGTTTAAATTAAATCGAGAAGTATCTAAATATGATATGATGAGAATTAAAATAAAATAGATAAATATGCTTGACAAAAGTTTAAATAACTAGTAAAATGTTGAAATGTTAAAAGAGGTGATGATATGAGTAATAAAGTATATTTAACTAATGAAGGTTTTTTAGAAATAGAAGAAGAATTAAATAATCTAAAGGAAGTGAAGAGACCTGAAGTAATTAAAGCTTTGAAAGATGCGAGAGCTTTAGGTGATTTATCAGAGAATGCTGACTATGATGCAGCTAGAAATGAACAAGCAAAAGTTGAGGGAAGAATTCAAGAATTAGAAAAGCTTCTTGAGGTTGCTGAGTTAATTGAAAAGAGAGATACTGATAAAGTAGGACTTGGTGCAACGGTTAAGATTATGTATGATGAAGATGAGGATGATGTTGAAGAATACCGTATTGTTGGTTCTAAAGAAGCAGATCCATCTAATAACAAGATTTCTAATGAAAGCCCATTAGCTAAAGCTATTATGAATGCTAAAGTTGGAGATATTTGTACTGTTGAGAGTCCAAATGGTAATTATAATGTTAAAGTATTAGAAATAATGTAAGGAGTAGAAAATGAAAGAAGAAATTAAATTTAGTGTAAAAGGAATAGAATGGGAAAAATTACAAGACGAAGCATTTGAAAAAGTAAATAAGAAAGCTAAGATTGATGGATTTAGACCTGGCAAAGCTCCAAGAAATATTTATGAAAAGAAATATGGTAAACAAGATATTTTATTTGAAGCAGCAGATATGGCTATTAAGAAAGAATATGAAAAGATTATGCAAGATGATAAGATTATGCCAGTAATTGAACCTAAGGTTGATTTAGTTAAATGTGATGATAAAGAGTTAGAAGTTAATTTTATTTTTGTACTAGAGCCTAAAGTTGAATTAGGTGAATATACAAATTTAGGAGTAAAGAAAGATAAAGTAAAAGTATCTAAAGAAGAAGTTAAAGAAAGAATTGATGCACTACTTAATGAATATGCTGATTTAGAAGTAAAAGATGGTAGTGTATGCGATGGAGATATTGCAATAATTGATTTTAAAGGAATGAAAGATGGAGTTGCATTTGAAGGTGGAACTGCAGAAAATTATTCTTTAACTATTGGTAGTAAGACATTTATTCCTGGATTTGAAGAAGCTATTATTGGAATGAATAAGGGAGAAGAAAAAGATATAGATTTAACTTTCCCAGAAGATTATATGTCAGAAGAATTAAAGGGACAAAAAGTAGTATTTAAAGTTAAAGTTAATGAAATTAAGACAAGAGTTGTTCCTAAGTTAGATAAAGATTTTTTTGAAGATTTAGGAATGGAAGGAGTTAATTCAAAAGAAGAATTAGAAAAAGAAATAACTCATGAATTAGAGCATCAAAAAGAACATGAAATTGAACATATTTATGAAGAAAAATGTTTAGATAAAGCAGCTTCTAATATGAAAGTAGATATTTGTTCTGAACTTATTGATGATGAAGTAGAGCATATGTATAGCGAATTTATTCAAAGAATGCAAATGCAAGGAATAAGTGAAGAAATGTATTATGAATATACAAAGGCTAAGAAGGAAGATATTACTAGTCAAATGAAAGATGATGCTGAGAAGAGAATTAAATATCGTTATCTTCTTAAAGAAATTATTAAGAAAGAGAAGATTAAAGTATCTGATAAAGAAGCTAAAGATAGAGTAAAAGAAATGTCTAAGATGTATGGTGTATCAGAAGATGTTATTTTGAAAGAAGTTTCACTTGAAAATATTAAGTTTGATAATATGTATCAAAAAGCTTTGGATTTAGTATGTGCTAATGAAAATAAAAAAGAAGAAAAATAATGACTATCGTTATGATAGTCTTTTCTATTATTTTGCAATAAAAAATATTTAAATTTCATTTATAGTATGATATAATTAGTTTCAGTAAGATAATATTTAGGATGTGATTATATGGCTACAAATTTAGCAATGACTTTAGTGGAGGCTTTTTCAGGGTTGACAGCTTTAAAATATGGGAAAGAGTTGATTATCTTTATTATATCGATGTTTCCTATTTTGGAACTTAGAGGTGGATTAATTGCTGCAACATTATTGGGACTTTCTGGATTACCTAGTTTTATTATTTGTTTTATTGGAAATATAATTCCAATACCATTTATTTTATGGTTAATTACACCGATATTTAATAGGTTAAAGAAAACTAAGTTATTTAGTGGAATAGTTAATAAATTAGAAAGAAAAGCAATGAGTAAAAAAGATCAAATAGAAAAACTTCAGTATATAGGACTTTTATTATTTGTGGGAATTCCACTTCCTGGGACAGGGGCTTGGACAGGATGTTTGATTGCAGCTTTACTTGATATGGATAAGAAGAAGTCAATGTTATATGCAATACTTGGAGTATTATTAGCTGGCGTTATCATGATGATTTTGTCTTTTGGAATTCTTGATAATATAATTCATTAAAAATGTGAAAAAATGCTTGAAAAATATAGAAAATGGTGTTATAATTTTAATTGTCTTTGTTAAAGACGATTAGATGGGCTGTTAGCTCAGTTGGTAGAGCAACTGACTCTTAATCAGTGGGTCTAGGGTTCGAATCCCTAAGGGGACACCAATTTATTGTTAAAATTATTAATTTTTACTTGCTAAGTATTAATTAATATGCTATAATTAAAAAGCAAGACGCAAAATGGGCTTGTAGCTCAGGTGGTTAGAGCGCACGCCTGATAAGCGTGAGGTCGATGGTTCAAGTCCATTCAGGCCCACCATTTTGTTAGTTTTGGCCCGTTGGTGAAGTGGTTTAACACACATGCCTTTCACGCATGCATTCATGGG
>CAMGAM010000070.1 GCA_946007485.1 uncultured Mycoplasmatota bacterium | reverse complement strand
ACCATTATTTTTTGGTTAGTTTTTTTATCTTGAACGTATTTTCTTAAGATTTTAGCTAAGGGATCATATGATGTTTTTCTAATATCGAGAATGGCTAATTTGGTGGGATCAATTTTATTAGCAGTTCCCATACTGGAAATTAATTTGATATGGTTATCTAGTGAATAATCAATTAGTAATTTTTTTGTTTTAGTAGAATCACAGGCATCAATGATATAATCTATTTGGTAATTTGTAAGAAGATTAATATTACTTTCATCTAAGAAGAGTTGATGAGTAATAATATGACACTCTGGATTAATTTCACGGCATCTTTCTAAAGCTACTTCTACTTTTGGTTTACCAATATTAGAATTTAAAGTAATAACTTGACGATTAAGATTAGTTATATCGATGGTATCATGATCAATTAATATTAATGTACCTACCCCGCTTCTTACTAATGATTCGACAGCATATCCACCTACTCCACCAAGTCCTACGACTAAAACGGTGGTGTTTTTAATTTTTTGGTAATTATCATTACCTACTAAAGAAATAACACGTTCAAACATATTATAACCTCCACATAATTAAAGAGATAATATCAAAATTATCTCTTATTGTCAATATATTTACCCAAAGAACCGATACTAGGGAGATAAAACCCGCGCGTAAATCACACAGGTGGGTAATCACATTCGAGTAATTAGGATTCTTAATAAGGATTAAGCTTTCAACACATACAAGAAATTAGATTCCCTTTATATATCTTTGTCGGTTTTAAATCTAGTTGTCGTATCCTCTAGGTATTTTAATTATATCATATCTATTTGATAATTCAAGTTATTTAACAAAACTTTACATTTAATTCTTAGTAGTGTGAAAATGTTAATGAGTATCATTTATAATTTTGTTTAATTCAGTAGTAAATTCTTCTTGAATAGATTTTAATCTTTCTTCAGTAGTAGCTTCAAAACGCATGGTAATGTTTGGGCCAGTATTGGAAGCTCTGACAAGGGCAAATCCATCTGGGAATTTTGCTTTAGCGCCATCGATGGTGACGGTGTTATAGCCTTTAGATTGGCAATATTGTTTCATTTTTTCAATGATGGTGAATTTTTTATCATCAGAAACTTGAATTTTTAATTCTTCGGTTGAATAATATTTATTTATACCATCTAGAAGAGTACTTAGAGGTTTATTGGTGTGTGATAATAATTCAATTAATCTAAGCCCAGCGTAGATACCATCGTCATATCCTGGAAATTTATCGCGGAAATAAACATGACCAGATAGTTCACCACTAAGTGGATAATCTCCTTCGGCTGAAGCGGCTCTAGTGTATGAGTTTCCAGTACGATATTCAATAGGTTTAATGCCTAATTTGATTAGTTCATCTTCAAGAGCTTTAGTACATTTAACATCAAATAAGCCTTCTAATTTATCCACTTTATCATAAAGATAACGCCACATGATAATCATAAATTTATCAGTTTCAATCATATTTCCTTGTTCATCAATAAAACCGACACGATCCCCATCACCATCATAGCCAATACCTAAGTCAGCTTTAACTTCTAAAACTTTTTCTTTTAATTTGGTTAGGTTTTTATAAACACATGGATCTGGATGATGATTAGGAAAACTGCCATCAGATGTATTAAATAATGGAATAGATTCAACTGATAAGTTTTCAAATACTTTATCAGCAATAATAGAAGTTGTTCCATTACCACAGTCATAGACAACTTTAATTGGTCTATTTCCTAGGTTAATTTTATTTAAGAGTAGATCAAGATATGGTTTAGTAATATCTTCATTAATTATTTTTCCCTCTCCTTTTGAAAATTCTCCTTTAATAATCATATTATAAATTTCTTTAACCGACTCTCCATAAGCATTATGAATCCCATTGTATGAAAATTTAAAACCATTATATTCTTTAGGATTATGAGATGCTGTTATCATCATCGATGCATTGGTTTTATAGTAATTAGCAGCAAAATAACACATTGGAGTGGTAGCTAAGCCAAGTCTAATAACAGTAATACCAGTTTCAAGAAGCCCTTTAACTAGATTTTCTTCTAAAGAAATACTGGATAGTCGATTATCATAGGCAACGACTGTTTTGTCTTTATTTAATTCTCTTAATTTGGTTCCATAGGCTTTACCAATTAGGTAAGCCGTTTCTTCATTAAGTTCATCTGGATATATTCCTCTAATATCGTATTCACGAAAAATTTGTTCATTTAATTTCATTTTTTAATCCTCTCTTTCTTATCCTTTGGGATAATATAAATCATAATTATCTTTTATTTTTTCAGTACTCACATTAGTATAAATACCAGTCGTAGAAATATTTTCATGTCCTAGCATGAGCTGTATGCTTCTTAAATCAGCACCATTATTTAGAAGATGGGTAGCAAAAGAATGCCTTAGCATATGAGGAGTGATTTCTTCTTTAATTCCTTGATTGTCAGCAATTATTTTTAGATTTTTAAAAAAGCCTTGTCTGGTAATTTGCTTACCATGATTATTTAAAAATAAGTAATCACATAAATATCCTTTTAGGAGAGTATCGCGATATTGTTCTAGATAGATATGAAGATACTTACAAGCGACATCTCCCATGGGAACAATTCTTTCTTTATTACCTTTTCCAAAGCAACGAACGACTTTTTTATCTAAATCAATGTTTTGACTCGTTAAATTTATTAATTCAGATACTCTTAGTCCGGTGGCATACATTAATTCTAACATAGCTTTATTACGATAATCATATGCAGTTTCTAACTTGAAAGATAAAAGTTTGTCTACTTCATCGAGCGATAAGACGTGTGGAAGTTTTTTATAAAATCTTGGCCTTTCAATTTCTAAATTAAATTTATAGATATTTTCTTCTTCTAAATAACGGTAAAAAGATTTAATCGATGAAATTTTCCTAACAACGGAATAGATACTGAAATGATTAGTTTCTAAATATTTTAAATATTCATAAATATCTTTATTAGTGATTTTATCATACTCTTTTTTTAAGTATGAAAAAAGTTTATAAATATCTAAGATATATGAATTGATAGTTGTATCGACATTTAAAAATTTTACAGTTATAAGGTATGTTTGATAATTAGTGAGAATACTCTTGTTTTTATTACTTATATCGAGTTTATCTATTTTAATCATCTTATCACTACCTTTATTTAATTATAACATCTTTTTTTAATTTAAGAAAGTGTTATATTTAAAGTCTAGATTTTTAATTATTAGTATATTTTAGAATAGACCTATAAATTTTATTAAAACTTAAATTATATGATACAAATAATCTTATCATAAAAGTAAATTGATCTTATTTTAATACATACATTTGTTGAATTTATTTCTATTTACATTCTAAGTCATTTCATGATTTAATTATCTCGAGGGATAACAATGAATGAATTATTAGCAGTTAAAATGAGACCAAAAAAATTAGATGAGGTAATTGGACAAGAACATTTAATTGGAGATGGAAAAGTAATTACTAATCTAGTGAAAAATAAAAAATTATTTTCGATGATTTTATATGGAAAACCAGGAATTGGGAAAACATCAATCGCTAATGCTATTGTCAATGAACTAGGTGTTAAATACCGAATGCTTAATGCAGTAGTTAATAATAAGAAAGAAATTGAAACGGTAGTGAATGAAGCTAAGATGTATAATGGTATGGTTCTTATTATGGATGAGATACATAGAATGAATAAGGATAAACAAGATTTACTTTTACCTGTACTTGAAAGTGGAATTATTACTTTAATCGGTATGACGACAGCTAATCCATATCATAGTATCAATCCAGCTATAAGAAGTAGATGCCAGTTATTTGAACTTAAAGAGTTATCACATGATGATATTGTTAAAGCAATAGAGATGGCTTGTAAAAGTGAATATTTACCTGATATTAAAATTGATGATGATGCGAAAGAATATATTGCTAATGTAGCTAAAAATGATTTAAGATATGCTTATAATTTGTTAGAAGTAGCATATTATTCGACTGATGATTTCCATATTACCGTTGATAGATTAATAAATGTTTCTAATAAACCTAATATTTATCATGATAAAGATCAAGATGGCTATTATGACTTACTGAGTGCTTTTCAGAAATCAATAAGAGGAAGTGATGTTCATGCATCATTATATTATTTAGGAAGACTTATTATAGGTGGAGAACTTGATTCAATATGTAGAAGAATGGCAGTTATTGTCTATGAAGATATTGGACTTGCTAATCCGGCGATGGGGCCTAGAGTAATGGCAGCAATCGATAGTGCTTTAATGCTAGGATTACCAGAAGCTAGAATTCCTTTAGCAGAAGTAGTAATAGAAATGGCTTTGTCTCCTAAATCAAATAGTGCTGAAGCTTCAATTGATAGAGCATTAAATATTATTGAGACAATGGATACAGGAAATGTTCCTAGTCATTTAAAAAATCCAAGTCCTGATTACAAATATCCTCATAATTATAAGAATAGTTATGTTAAACAGCAATATTTACCTGATAAAATTATGAATGTTAAAATATATCAACCAAGAGATAATAAAAATGAATTAATATATAAAGATATTATGAATAAATTAGAAAAATAACAGGAAAGTATCCTGTTATTTTGATGTATAAGTTTATTTATGATTAAGTTTAATCATCAAACATAGAAAATTGCCCATCAATAGTAGTTCTTTTTTGATTTTTGGTTTTTGTTTTAGTTAATGGCTTACTTGTATCAAAAAGACTAAGTTGAGAAGTGCTAGAATTTTCTAGTGGTTTTTCTTCTTGATGTTTGTTATTATAGTTATTCATATAGGCAATAAG
>CAMGAM010000069.1 GCA_946007485.1 uncultured Mycoplasmatota bacterium | reverse complement strand
CTATGATTTATCTTATGCCACCTACAAAAGAAGAATTGCTACGTAGATTAGGAGATCGTGGGGAGGAAAGATATTTACTAGGTATTCAAGAAACTATGAATTATGCCTTAAAATATGATTATTTATTGTTATCATTGACTAATGATATGAAAACAACAACAGATGATTTTATGGATATTGTAAATCAAAAGGAAGAATCAAACAAAAAAAGATTAATATTAGCTAAAAACAAAGATTTTATAACTAGCTTTTATAAAGGAAGGTGCTAAAAATGATTTATGAATTGAATTTAGATGACAAAATAGAAGTTAGTAAAATTAAAAAGTTTTTAACAGATAACTCTGATTCCGATTATATGCAAAATATTGAATGGAATATTATTAGAAATGAAAAAACAAAATATTTTATATACTATGTTGAAAATGAAGAAATAATATGGAGTTGTAATTTGCTAGAGAAAGAGAAAAATAATGTTAAATATTTATATGCACCACGAGGACCTGTATTAAAAAATTCTAATTTTGATTTAATAAATTTATTCTTAAAAAATATAAAAGAATGGCTGTCAATAAAAAAATACACAACACTTGTAATTAATCCATATATAAACGAAATAGATTTAAAAAAGATTTCAAGCGAATACAATTATAGGATTACACAAAAAAATGATTATAGTAATTTGCTTGATTCTTGTAAATTAGCAATTATGGATATAATATTTAATGAAGAAGAACTTATAAAAAAACTACCAAGTAAGTTTAGGCAAAATACAAGAAGATCATATCGTAAGGAATTAACAAGTAAAATTTCAAAAGAAGTAGATTTAGATAATTTTTACAAACTATATATTCAAACATCAGAAAGACATAAATTCAAACCACATACTATTGAATATTTCAAAAAACTTATATCAACTTATAATGATAACTTAATCTTTTTAGAAGTTTGGTATAACAATATGCCTCTAGCAATGAGTATCGATATTATTTATAATAATAAATTAATATATTTATACGGAGTTAGTTCAACTGAAAATAGAAATTTATTAGGAATGTATAATATGCAATGGGAAGCTATTAGGTATTGTATTAATAACAAAATACCGAAATATGATTTTGGTGGAGTATTCTGTGAAGAAAATGATATAGAGAATAAGGATTATGGGTTGTATAATTTTAAAAAAGGATATTGTTATAGTGGATTTATTGATATTGTTCCAGATATAACTTTTACTTTTGGAGGTAATAAAAATGATTAATGTAGTATTTGAAGGATCAACTGGTGCAGGAAAAACAACAATCATAAAAAAAATAAAAAAGATATACGATAAAAAATATAAAGTCGGAATAACAAATGACATAGATAAAAGTTCCCCACTATATAAAGTTATTAAAGCAATGTTTGATGATAACGCATTAGTATCATTAAAAGAAAATTTTAACACATTAAGATATGAGACATTAGTACAAGCCGCAGATTATTTGTTTTTAAGAGAAAAATTATATAGTGAAAATAATGATATAAATTTATTTGATAGAAATTATTGTTCTGTATATTCGTATCAATCTGTATTATTAGAAAACAATATAAATAATTCACAAGAGTTTATGAATAATGTACTTTCTTGTATGAAGTCTGGTGAAAGAAAAATTGATTTACTGATATACTTTGATATAAATTTAAAAACAGCTTTAAAACGTTCACAAGAAAGAGATAATAGAAAATTTACAAAGCAAGAAAAAGAAACATTTAAAAAATTTAATGATAAATTAAAAGATTTTATTAGATACAATAATAGTGAATATAGTCTTTTGGTTATTGAAAACAATGATACAGAAGAAGAAATAATCAACAAAATAACGAAAAAAATTAACGAAATAATAGAAGATAAAAAGAAAACAGAAGAAGATAAATGGTATGAATTATACAAGATAGATATAGAAGAATTTGATAAACCTGATGATTATATTGAGTATAAACTTAAATATAAGAAAAAATTTATTAATAAAGTGATTCAATATGCTAAGAACAAAAAAGTAATTGAAATGGGTTGTGGTACTGGATTAATGGCAGGATATTTACAAAAGTTAGGATTAGATGTTATTGCTCTTGATTTAAGTCAAGCAGTTTTAAATTATGCTTACGAAATAGCAAAACAATCAAATATTATATCCCCTTGTAAATATGAACAAGGTGATATACTTAATTTAAAATATAAACCAAATACTTTTGATGTATCATACAGTAATGGTGTTTTAGAACATTTTACTGATGAAGAAATAATTGAAATTTTGAAGCAACAAATGAATATTTCTAAATATGTTATTTTTGGAATACCAAGCACATATTTTAATATGAATGAAAAAATGCTAGGTAATGAACGCGGACTAACATTAAAAGAATGGAAATCACTTATTAATAAAGCTGGTGGAAAATTGGTAGAACAAACAAGTTTTCACTACTACAAGTTTTATAGAAGAATATTTGAAGTAAAAAAATGGTTAAAACCTAAAGCATTTTGGTTATTTGTAATAGAAAAGAAGTAAAATTTAAAATGATAAAAACAAAAATTACCAATTATATGATATAATTAAAGAAGGAGATGATATATATTTATGAAAAAAATAACTTATGTGACTGGAAATTGGTCTAAAATAATGAGTGCTAAAAACATATTAGAGCCACTAGGAATTGAAGTTGACAATGTAAAAATGGAAACAACAGAAATTCAAGCTGATACTGTGGAAGAAGTTGCAATGCACTCTGCTAAAGAAGCAAGTGACAAATTAAAATGTGCGGTATTAAAAAACGATACAGGATTATACGTAGAAGCATTAGGTGGCTTCCCAGGACCATATACACATTATGTAGATGAAAGACTTGGCGAAGACGGACTATTAAAACTTCTTGAAGGAGTTGATAATAGAAATGCTTGTTTTATGGAAGCATTTGCATATTGTGAATACGGAAAAGATCCTATTGTATTTAAGTCTATTACCAAAGGAAAAATAGCAAAAGAAAAATCTGGTACGTATGGTTGGAGTTGGGATTTCATTTTTATACCAGACGGTTATGATAAAACAATGGGGAATTATCCAGATGAAGAAAGATGCCACGTTTGGAATACCGATGCTTATACAGAATTAGCTGATTACTTGAAAAACAAGGAAGAATAATAAAATGGAAGAAATAGGTTGTCATTTTAAATTTGAAAAAATAATTGGTAATATTTATCACAATACAAATTTACTACTAAGTTCTGGTAGAAATTGTCTAAAATATATTATTAATGAAAGAAATATAACAACATTATTTCTTCCATATTTCTTATGTGAATCATTAAGCGAAGTTGCTGTATCTGAAAATGTAAAAATAGAATTTTACCATATTGATAATAATTTTATGCCATTAGATATAGATGAAAACAAACTAAACGACACAACCTATATTTACTTTGTAAATTATTATGGATTATTTAAAGATAATATTCAAAAAATTATTGATAAATATAAATATGTAATAGTTGATAATACTCACGACTTTTTTAATAAAGACAATTACGGTGTAGATGTCATATACAATTATAGAAAATATTTTGGGGTTCCTGATGGAGCTTGTATAGTTAGTAATGATTTAGTTCCTAATTCTAAATATTCTAAAGGTAAAAGTTTAAATAAAGTGATTGAGATGTTATCAAGAGATGAAACAGGACAATACTTCCATTATCCAACTTTTTTAGAAGCAGATAAACATTTTAGAAATGAAGATTTATGCTATATGTCTAATTTCACTGAAAACTATTTACGTGCAATAGATTATGAAATGATACTAAAAAATAGATTAAGAAATTATGAAATGCTTTATGAATCACTAAAAAAATATAATCAATTAGATTTATCTTCGAAACAGTTAACATATATGTATCCACTATTTGTATCTGATGGTGAATCTTTAAGAGCTTACTTAAAATCTAATAATATCTACTCATTAAGGTTATGGGCTAATATAAATTGGAATGGTGCTAATACAGATGAAATAACAAAAGCAGATAATATGGTTTTATTACCAATAGATCAACGTTATTCAGATAATGAAATGGAATACATTGCAAGTGTAATTGATAAATATTATTCAAATAATCATAATAAAAGTAAAATTTTAGTCAGGGGGAAATAATGAAAGAAAAAAAGAAGAAAACATTTGACTTGGTTTCAAGTAATGAGGAAGTCAATAGTGTTTTAAACAATATGAAATCAAACTCTAAAGTATATTTGAAATTGATAACAGGATTACAATTACTAGGTAATTTTGAAGGAAAAACAGAGATTGATTTCTACGATAAAATAGATGATGATAAAGAGAAGAAAATAAGACTTTGGTGTACTGATTCTGATGATAATCTATTTGTATTTTATGGATATTCTTCGGATAGAACTGATTTACTAAAAATCACAAAAGAGACAAACGAAGAAACGTTAGAATATGATTTAACTTTAGCAAAAAAGTTTACTCTTAATTCTAAAAATATAAATTTTACTAGATCTAATCAAATTTATGGCTTTAAATTTGGAAGATTAATAACTGACAGTAATAACTTTTATAGTATGTTTTTAAGAGATGACATTGGTTATCAAATACAAGGAGATTTGAATACAAACATAGTAAAAGAATTATTAAGTGAATTAAATAAATTAGAAAGCTTGCCAAAGATCACTGATTACTTAAATATTTTTGAAAGAATTTTAAGTGTTAAAGGTATACATTTCTCTATGTTATCAATATCAGCATTTAAAGATTTTGAAAACATTGGCTCTTTTCAAATAAATGATGAAAAGTCAAAGTGGTGTTAGTATAGATATATAGACACGAAAATTTGAAAGGAGTGGTATAATAAGT
>CAMGAM010000068.1 GCA_946007485.1 uncultured Mycoplasmatota bacterium | reverse complement strand
CAAGATATTTTCCAAATTCTATTGATATTTTCTTAAAATAATGATATATTATAAATGAAAGGAAAACTTAGCGTTCGCTAAGACTGCCTTTTAAAATTTGTTTTTTTGCGAGTCCTAGTTACTATGTAGCTAGGACTTTTTTATTTGAAAATTATCAAACAAAGGTAAGATAACTTTACAAGTAAGAAATAAAATTTATAGAAATATAATTTAAGTTTTCTACTCATAAATTATCACCCCTTCCTAGTCTTTAGTAAGACGAAGAAGGCAGCCATTAGCTACTAACCAAGTTTTCCTAATTACATATTACCACATAAAACATACTATGTCAATATTATAAATGTACATTGTTTATATTTAATAAAAATTTACACACCATATTCCATTACGACGACACTGTTGTCGCAATTAAAAAATATATAAAATTTTTTCATTCTTTCTTCATGTTGTTTTTTATATTCTTTCGTTAATTCATCAAAACTTTTTAAATACTTTTCAACAAGTGGTACAAGTTCTATATTATTTTTACTTAATTCTATTTTAATATCTGGATTAGAATTATAAGTTTTCTTTTCTCGTTTATTATGTAATCCTATTAGTGCTAAATCTTGTGTAGTCATAATAGGTTTGCATCTAAATATTGCATAATTTAAATTGTTCGGAAATTCCAAACAATTGATTTAATTAATTATTCCATTTATACTTTGTATATCTTCCACCTGAAATTTTAACGATTTTATCTTCTTTCAATAATCTATTTAGTGATCTTTCTATTGTTGTTTCACTTAAATCAGGACATTTATTCATTATAAATGCTTTATCAATTGGAATAATATTTTCTTTGAATATACTTATAATTCTATCATAGGATGTTATTTTTTTGTTTTCAACAATATTTACTCTTGAATCAAATTCTTTATAAGCATTTAATATTATTCCTAAATAATATTCTACAAAATAAGAATAATCATTTTCATTATTATACCAATTTATTGAACTTTTTTGTAAAGTGTCATAATAACTATCTTTAGTATCTTCAATTATTTTTTCAATACTTATATATTTACCTACAAGATAATTAGCTTTATATAGTAATAATAGAGTTAATAATCTGCTCATTCTTCCATTACCATCATTAAATGGGTGGATTGATACAAAGTCTAATATAAATATTGGAATTAATACTAATAAATCACAAGATTCATTATTAACTAATTCATTATAACTTTTACATAAATCTTGGATTGCAATAGGTGTTTCTACAGGAGATAGTGGAGTAAATCTTATTTTCTTTTCACCTTGTTCATTTGTTTCTTCAATATAATTTTGTGAATTTTTAAATTTACCACCATAGCTATAACCAGTATACTTATATAAATCCCTATGCAATTGTAAAATTGTATTATTATTAATATCTATAAAATCATAATTATCGTGAATCAAAGATAATACATCTCTATAACCTGCAATTTCTTCTTCATTTCTATTTTTAGGTTTTAGTTTTTGATTTACTATTTCATTTATTCTTTTATCGGTTGTATAAATACCCTCAATTTTATTTGATGAAGAAGTACTTTGAATTTTAGCAACCTTTAATAAAGTTTCTAAAGTATCTTTCTTAGTTTCTAATAAATATGATTGTTTTCCCTTGTATTCATGGATCTTACTTATTAGGTTAATAATATTACTATTAGATATAATGCTATTATATTCATCTATTAAATTAAATTTTCTCAAATTGCATCATTCTCCTTTCATTTACACCATTATATCACAAAATGATGCAATTAACAATATATTTAATGCAAATAAAATTACATTATTATTTTTGAACGACCCCTAAATTCATTATAAGAAAAAAATATGGTGCGTAACTAATAAACCAATTTACACACCATATCCTCCACCACTATCCAAAGTGCAAAAATTGCACTTTGAATTTCCCAATTTGCACTTTGAACTTCCTACCATCCCATTCCCAACCAACCAATTAGTCCACTACCTAACCCTCTCTATCCTCTCCTCATAATTACTACTACTAGTAATATAACTCACCACAACAACCATACCCAGCCTAATACTTGTTTTTATCTTGTCAAATTATAACTTTTATTTTTGAATATTTCTTATATATACTAACTTTATTAACCCTGAATAAATATTTTATTTTCATTATATGTATTTATTATACAATTACCACCAATAGGTATAGTAGCATTAGGTGTAGTATGTCCAAAATTCGCATTTATAATTATAGGTATATTTTTTAGTTCTTTTTTATTCAATACTTTTTTCCATTTTGTTAAAGTCATTCCTGTTTGTGTCTGAGTTCTCCCTATTACGATTCCACTTACTTTATCAAAATCTTTTTGTTGAATTAAAGAAACTAAATTTCTATCAAATTCATACGGAAATTCTTTACCCACAAGAGCATCGTCTTCAATAAACAATATTTTATTCCTTAAACTAGGCATAAACGATGTTCCTTGTAATAAATTAAAACTACATAGATTCCCACCTATTATTGTGCCCTCAGCTTTTCCTTCATTTATTACAATGCATCCTTTATTTTTTATAAACTTTCTATTTTCTTGATCATCGTACCACTTATCACTACTATAAAAATCAGGATCTTTCAGATAATACGATTTGTGATTAATCGCTTTCTCAAAATAATAATTTGTTTGTTCTAAACCTTTTTTCATTGCGAAACTATGAAATGTTGGACCCAAATATGTGATAATACCTGATTTAGCATATATTGCATTTAATATTACAGTAATATCAGAATAGCCACATATTATTTTTGGATTTTTTTTTATTAAATCATAATCAATATAATTCAATAATTGATTACAATTATAACCACCTAAAACAGATAATATAATATCAACATTTTCATTCATTAAGGCATCATGAAAATCTATTATTCGCTTTTTTATACTAGTAGAAATAAAAGAATCAGTACAATTTGAATTTTTGGAAAACTCCACATTATATCCCATTTGTTCCAAATTGGTTTTTGCTAATTTTATATTATCTTCACAAATCATTCCCAAACTTCTTGATAAAGTACAGACCATTATATTTTTCATATATATTCCTACCTTTTTAAAACTCTTGGAACTCTTTCAGAAATTGAACTAATTACTTCATAGTTACATATATCATTACACCAAATTCCAAGTTGTTCTATAGTTAGTTTATCATTATCCCAAATATATACATCCTGTCCTAGTTCGACATTAGGTATATCTGTAACGTCTATCATCATATTATCCATACAAATTCCAATGATTTTTGCTTTGCAAGAATTAATTATTACATAAGGTTCTCCTGTTTCTAATGTTAACAAACCATCCCCAAAGCCAAAAGGAATTGTCGCAACTATAGTTTTTCTTTTAGACACAAAATTTTTATTATATCCAACAGTTTGGCCCTGTTCAATTGATTTTAAGAAGCTTATATTAGTCTTTAATATCATACTTGGTTCCAATTTTATTTCTGATTTCAAACTATCGTTTGGATAATAGCCATAAATAAGCAATCCGATTCTAACCATATTATATAAATAATCTTGATAATATTTTAAACCACCACTACTACAAACATGAATATTTTTAGGATATATTTTATTATCATTAAACTTTTTAACTGCTTGTTCAAATAAATTAATCTGCTTTAATGAAAAGTCTTTGTCGGAATTAGTGGATAAATGTGTAAATATTCCATCTATACAAATATTATTGTTTTTTTTCAAATTTTCAATATAATCATCAATATCTATTAATTGTAGTCCTGTTCTTCCCATACCAGTTTCAATTTCTGTATGTACTTTGACTTGTGTATGGTTATCAGTTAAATCAAAAATATTAGATCCATTCAATATGAAATCATATTTCTTTGATAATTCAAATTCATCTTTTGATAATGGATACAGGATTAAAATGTTATTTTTATATCCATTATTTCTTAACTGTATTGCCTCATCTAAATATGCTACACCAACGTAATCAAATTCATTCAAAATTTCTGGACAACTATTCAAATGAGAACCATAACCAAATGATTTTACAATAGGCATAATATTAATATTTGTTCCTAAGCATTTTTTTAATTCATCTATATTATTTCTTATACTCTTTAAATTAACTATTAACTGTGTTGATCTCATTATTTCACCTCAAATACATAAAATTGAAATATTGCATCACGTTCCTTGTCATATCCATTACATATAATAGGAATTAATTCATATCTTTGAAATATTTCTTTTCTAATTAATACGGGAGTATGTCCAAAACAAATAATTAACCCTTTCTTTTTTACTTTGGGATACAAAACTTTAAAAATCTTATATGCAGTTTTTGTATCAACAACCTCAGAATTTAAAAATCTAAGAAACATTATATCAACTGAATTATTGTTTAAAGGTGAGTTAATTGCATTGCAACATAATGCCTCATCTACATAATCCTTAGCATATTCTATCATTTGATTGCTCAAATCGTGCCCTATAGTGTATGACATTGGAAAATTTTTTTTATAGTCATTTAAAAATTCACCAGTAGAACACGCAGGATCATAAATAATCCTGTACTCAGTATTTAACCCTTTTATAAATTCTTGTGTAAATTTTCTAAAATGTACTTCGCCATAACCTAAATACTCTTTCTTTTCAGGATTAAAAGTCCAACCAGTTTCAGGAGAAGTTTCTTCCTTTCCAGTATAAAAGTGTCTATATTTATATGGATAATATATATCAATTTTTCTATTATTTTTAATTACATTAAAAATTAATTTTTTTTCTTCATTAGTAAAAGGATAATACTCAATTTTTACTTTTCTATTTTTCAAATTTCTTTTCTTCAAAAAACCTAATAGCATAGGTGCTGTAATCATACTACAATTTATAGCATTTATTTTATTTTCTATTCTTAAAATTGATCTAATTTTTCTCCCTACTATAATTCTACCTTTATATGATTTTAATAGAAAAATATTTTGCGGTAAATTATAATCATAATCTTCAAAGATAGCAATTCTCCTGTTAAAAATACTATTCAAGTTTATTTCATTAATATTTGCAACATTATCATCATTAAAATATGTATCATTAT
>CAMGAM010000067.1 GCA_946007485.1 uncultured Mycoplasmatota bacterium | reverse complement strand
AAAAAACAGGTATCGATTTACAAGGCGAAGGAACGGGAATTATCTTTGACTTAGAGGACGTCGGTAACATCGAACTGGCAACGAGTGCTTTCGGTCAAGGCGTCAGTGTCACGCCGATTCAACTTTCTGTCTATTAAATGATACCTATAAATTTACTAGAGGAATAAGCAGTATTTATACTAAAAAGTATGATGTATATTATGAATTTAAGTGTTTAATAAATATATAGATTTAAAATATTACTATTAATAAAATATGACAAAAGTTTATGATATAATAATAAATATAGGTGATGAATTATGGGTATATTTGATAAATTAAAAAAGAAAAGTGAAAATTTTGAACAAGACAAAAATTTAACAACAATTACTACTAAAAAAGATATAGATAATTATAATTTATTAGAAATGAATAATTATGTATTAGCAGATATAAGAAAAGAAAATTTAAGTACTAATTCTTATAGTTTAACAATATCAAAATTATCTAAAATTAGTCCAATAGCAGTCTCTACAGCAGATAACATAAAAAACATAATAAAACAAAATTCTAAAACAACAGATAAATTATATCGTATTACTAATCTTGGTAAAAACGATTCATTAAAAGCAATGAAAGATGGAAAAAGTTTTTGGGGAGCAATCAAAAAAAGAGATGGAAGTTCAAAACTAGCTCAACTTAAAGAAGTAAATTCAACTAGTGTCATGGCACTTGATCCTACTGTAATGATGATGTCTGTTGCACTCTCAGGTATTGAAGCACAATTAGGAGAAATTAAAGAATTAAATAAAAAGATCTTATCGTTTTTAGAAGATGAAAAAGAATCTGAAATTGAATCAGATTTAGAAATATTAAATAGATCCATTAATGACTTTAAATTTAATTTGGAAGATGAAAAATATTTAGTAAACAATCATAAACAAGTTATGGATATAAAAAGAACTGCTAATAAAAATATGTTATTTTATAAAAAACAAATAAAAGATGAATTATCAAAAGATAAAATATTTACAACGAATATTACTATGAATTCAATAATTGGTGACATAGAAAAGAACTTTAAATATTACAGATTATCTTTATATATTTATTCTTTTTCATCTTTAATGGAAATTCTTCTTTTAGGAAATTATCAAAGTGAGTATCTTTTATCAAAAAAAGATGAATTAGATGCGCTAGATGATGAATATACAGATATTTTTAATAATGCTTTAAATTATATCAAAAAGAATGCTAATAAATCTTTAGAAGGAAATGTACTATCTGGTCTTGGAAGTGCAGGAAAAGTAATAGGAAATATTGCTGAAAAAGCTAAAATAAAAAAAGTTGATTCTTGGCTTAACGAAAGAGGAGAAAATCTAAAACAAACAGGGCAAAATATTAAAGATAATTTTGTTAATAAATTTGATGAAATTAAAGAATCTAATTCCAAGACATTTATTAATCAAATAGAAAAAGTAGATTGTATTTATAATAAAACGAAAGAAATCTATTTTGATAATGAGAAAATATATTTAGAAATGGAATAAAAAATTATATGTAATTCTAACTTGCAAGGAGTGTAAAATGAAAAATGTAATTGAAGTTAAAAATTTAATAAAAGAATATAAAGAAATAAAAGCAGTAGATAATTTATCTTTTGAAGTTCATGAAGGAGAAATTCTAGGTCTTTTAGGTCCAAATGGAAGTGGTAAAACAACTACCATAAATTGTTTATTATCGTTGTTAAATTATAGTAGTGGAAGTATAAAAATATTTGGTAAAGAGATGAAACCCGATTCTTATGATATAAAATCTAAAATAGGTGTTGTATTTCAGGAAGTTGCAGTTTTTGATGAATTAACTGTTTACGAAAATATAGATTATTTTTGTGGATTATATATTAATAATAAAGAAACAAGAAAAAAGTATATTGAAGATGCAATAAACTTAGTAGGTTTAGAAAATTTTAAGAACTTTTATCCTAAAAAATTATCTGGTGGTTTGTTAAGACGATTAAATATTGCTTGTGGTATAGCTCATAAACCAAAACTTATTTTTTTAGATGAACCAACTGTTGCAGTAGATCCACAAAGTAGAAATAATATTCTAGATGGAATAAAAAAATTACGAGATAATGGAGCAACTATTGTATACACAACACATTATATGGAAGAAGTTGAAATACTTTGTGATAGGGTTATTATACTTGATAAAGGTAAAATTTTAGCAACAGGGTCAACTGACGAGTTAAAAGAATTAACTAAAATAGAAGAAAAAATATCAATAGAAATAAATGACTTAGATATTAATTGCATAGATAAAATAAAAGAATTAAAAAATGTAGATGATGTTAGATACAATAGTAATATATTGCTTGTTACATATAAAAAAGGTAAAAATAATTTAGTTGAAATAATGGAGTATTTAAAGAAAAATAATATTAAATATAATAAAATATATTCAGAAAGACCAACACTTAACGATGTATTCCTTGAATTAACTGGAAAGGAACTTCGTGACTAAATGTTTATTCATAATTTTAAATATTCTTTAAAAACTCTTTTTAGAAACAAAGAATTAATATTTTGGACTTTTGCTTTTCCGATAATATTAGCAACATTCTTTAATATGGCATTTTCAGATATAGAAAATAGCGAAAAATTAGACATTATAAATATAGCAATTATTCAAAATGATGATTTTAATAATAACGAAGTTTTTAAATCAGCATTTGAAGAAATGAGTGATAAAAATAATAAGGATAGGTTATTCGAAACCAAATACACTACAAAAGAAGAAGCACAAAAATTACTAGAAGAAGAAAAAATAGTTGGTTATATGGAATTAGTAGATAATAAACCTAAATTAACCTTTATAACAAGTGGTATTAATGAAACTATATTTAAATATGTATCAGAAGAAATTATGCAAACAAGTAATATTATAAATAACCTTACTGAAGAAGAAATACAAAACCAAATTATGACAGGAAATTTCAATGTTGACTATGAAAGTATTTATAATAAAGTAATAGAGATTACAACTGAAGAAAATGTTAAACTTAAGAATATTTCGAGTGATAATCTAAGTTATACAATGATAGAATTTTATACACTTATTGCAATGGTTTGTTTATATGGTGGGATACTTGGAACTGCTTCTATAAATCAAAATTTAGCTAATATGTCTAATCAAGGGAAAAGAGTATCAGTAGCACCTACAACAAAAGGTAAAGTAATTTTAAGCAGTGTTCTTGCAAGCTATATTACACAATTAATAGGAGTTGCATTACTATTTATTTATACTATATTAGTATTAAATGTTGACTATGGTAATAATTTAGGATTAATTATTATTTTAGCAATGGTAGGAAGTTTAGCAGGATTATCATTAGGTACTATGGTAGCAACTACAATTAAATCAAATGAAAATGTTAAAACTGGAATAATTTTATCTATAACAATGTTAGGCTGTTTTTTATCAGGAATGATGGGAATAACAATGAAATACATAATTGATAAAAATATTCCAATTATTAATAAATTAAATCCTGCAAATATGATAACAGATGGTTTATATTCTTTATATTACTATGAAACATTAGATAGATATATATTTAATGTTATAAGTTTGCTTATTTTTGCTTTCATATTAATTACAGTTTCCTATATTAGTTTAAGGAGGCAAAAATATGACAGTATTTAAAACATTTTTAAAAATATTAAACAAAAATAAATTCATTATAATATTGTACACATTATTTTTAATATTCTTTGGTGGATTTAATATGCAAACAAGTGAAAGTAATATAAACTTTGTTGCAAGTAAACCTGATATAATGATAGTAAATTATGATGAAGAAAAAGGAATTACAAAAGATTTAATAAAATATATAGAAGAAAATAGTAATGTAGTAGATTTAAAGAATAATGAAGATGCAATTAATGATGCCTTATTTTATAGAGATGTAAATTATGTAATATATATTCCTAAAAATTATAATAAAGATTTTATGGATGGAAAAAATCCTGAAATAGAAATTAAAAGTACAGGAGATTATCAATCATCATTTGCCGAAATGTTGTTATCAAGATACATTAAAGTAGCAAATATTTATCAAAAAAGTATTAATAGTGAAGAAGAATTAATTAGTAAAATAAATGAAACTTTATCTAAAAAAAGTGAAGTTGAAATAACATCCAAATTAGATACTAATATTTTATCAAAAGCAACGTTTTATTATAATTTTGCTAATTATAGTATAATGGCATGTTTGATATATGTTATATGTTTAATTTTAGCAAGTTTTAAAGATATAAAAATTCAGAAAAGAACAATCATCAGTAGTACTAATTATAAAACTTTAAATAGACAATTATTGTTATCAAATAGTTTGTTTTCCATAATTTTGTGGATGATCTATGTTGTATTAAGTTTCGTTTTAGTAGGGAATATAATGTTTTCTATTCATGGCATTTTTTACTTAATAAATTCATTTGTATTTACAATATGTGCTACCACAATTGCATTATTTATTGGTAATATAGTTTCAAATAAAAATGCAATAAGTGGAATAGTTAATGTAATAGCTCTTGGATCAAGTTTCTTATGCGGAGCATTTGTTCCAATGGAATGGTTACCAGAAGCAGTTATAAAAATTGCTCATATTTTGCCATCATATTATTATATAAGTAATAATGAAATTTTAAAGACATTAGAAATTATTAATTTTAATACAATAAAACCAATATTATTAAATATTATAATTATTTTATCTTTTTCTATTATATTTATTATTTTAACTAATATAGTATCAAAAAGAAAACAAAAAATAGGTTAAAAATAACAATTTTAATAAAAGGAGTAAGCATGGATTTTATAATAGAATTAATATTTGAATTTTTATTTGATGGAATGCTAGAAACAAGTAAAAGTAATAAAGTCCCTAAATTTATTAGGTATCCATTGATTGTAATAATATTATTATTTTTTGTATTGGTAATTGGATTTATATTTATTGTTAGTATTTTAGCATTTAAAGAAAGTATAATTGCAGGAATTTTACTTATTATCATAGATTTATTCTTGATTATAGGAACTATTTCTAAATTAAAAAAAGAATATTTTGCTAAAAATAAAAATAGTTCTTTAAATAATACAAATACTTAATAAACAGTATTGATA
>CAMGAM010000066.1 GCA_946007485.1 uncultured Mycoplasmatota bacterium | reverse complement strand
TCAAACTTTTTCATAAATTTGTTAAAAAACACTTGACTTATATATAGTTGTCTTTTTTAAAACATAGCAATATTAAAGTTAAATCAATTTATGCATCATATTCAATACAATTAGTTTTCTATATAAATATAATTTTGAACCAAAACGAGAGCCACAAGGCTCTCTTCAGGGGGCCTGCTCTCTTCAGTTAGAAGAAAACAAATTGTGTTAAACCCTTTAAATACGGGTCTTTTTATATTGGCATAAACCGTCATTTACCGTGGTTTTTTAGTATTTTTGTACCTAAATTGTACCTAAAAAAGAAAAATCCAGATTAATTTCTGGATTTATTTCAAATAAATATAATTATATTATTTCTTTCTATTATACTATAATCAATAATTATAACATCATCAAATTTACTGCATATTTCTATATAATTTTTTAATTCTTGTATACTACTCTTCTGAATTATCAACAGTTTCTAAGTTGAAGTTGTAATAATTCTTTAATACATCAATAAATTCATTTGTATCATTCTTTTGACAAATACTTCTAACATAAATATTCATGCCATTAGCTTCAACCTTTGTATATGAATAATTATCAAGTAATTCATTTTTTTCATCAATTATTAATTCGTGAGAATACATTTTATAGTTTCTGATATCTTCAGGAATATCAATATATTTTTTTATTCCTTTATCAACAATGTAATCTTGAATTAGTGCTCTTACTAATTTTGCATTATCGTAGTAAACATTTTTATATAACCATTTAGACTTTCCAGTTTTGCCACCTGTAGATTCTTCTGGTAATTTTAAATTAATATCTTCTCTACTAATTTCTAACATCTCTTCTATTTTAGATATTAAATATTTTTTTCTTTCTAAAATTTGATTAATATTCCATGTTCTATTTCCTGAATCATAATATTCAATAATCTTTCTTGTAAATTCAAACGACGTGATTCCTGACTTATTGTTTCCTTCTTCGTCTTGACCTTTATATATTCTGATTTTTCTATCAAATCCACAATTAAGTGCTTCTTCATTCTTGATATCTTGAAGTAAGGCCATATTACCTAATCCATTTATTTCAGGTAATACTTCTTCGTCCTTAATATAATTCCATTCATCATTTTGCTTATAAGCTCTTGGTAAGATGTGATCCATATGTAATGTATTATCTAAGGAATAAAAGCTCTTGTCTGTTTTTTCTCGAATTTCATACTCTAAGGATAGCATTAATGGTTTCAAAAACTTTTCATTATAAACATCATTATCTAAAGCATCATATACTTTTGCATACATTCTTCTTGATATTATAGTTCTATTTAAATCTTCTTTTATCTCATCAATACTGTTTCCATTAACGATTGATTCAATTAATTTAAATGAAGTTTGTTTTATTTGGTTTAATGTGCATCCTGCAGTTAATGAGATATAGAAAAATCTTCTAATTTCTTTAAATAGTTTATCCTTTTCTGGATAATTTACTTGATATGCACTTGTTAATGCAGTCATAACATAGAATTTCCATGGTATATATCTTAAACTTAGTATTACTGAACTATTTGACTCATAGACTTTCTTTAATGATTCTGAGAAACTATGAAGTTCTGCTACTAATTCGTATACATCACTTCTTTGAATAATATCTCTTAATTCATCTACTACTTGTCTTTTAGGATTTGATTTCAATTTATAATATTCATAGAATACTACAAAGTCATCAATTTTAAATCCATATTGTTTGGATAAGTCTTCAATATTCTTCCAGTTATTGTTAAATATTTGTTTACCTGTTTCATCATCTTGCTCGTATTTACCTATTATATATGATTTTACAATATCAGATGGTGATAATTCTAATCCTCTATCATTTAATACTTGAAATAGTTTAATAGCAAATGATTGATTAGTGCATTCTATTTTAATGATGTTTGTAGAATAGAATATATAATTTACAAATTCATCTAATTCAGTTTCATTTAATTCAGATAATTTTTTATAAAAGAATACTGCTGAATTAATATATTTATATTGTGGATCATCAAGTTTTAATTCTTTTTTAGTAGGTTCATCCATATCTGCAAATGATTCACAATTGATTATCAAATCATTAAATATGGAATCATATTTAGGATCAGTTTGTAATTGTAACCTATTCTTTCTTCCTTGGAATAAAATACAGTTTTGAATTTTATCTTTATCAGCGACAAATATTTCATCACTATTTTTATTGATTTCAGGGAAGTCCTTTACTAATACATTCATTAATATCATTAATGTTGTAATTCTTTGCTGTCCATCTATTAATTCAAAATATCCCTTTCCATCATTAACTACTACTATTGAACCCAAAAAATAGCAATCATTATCAACAGTTTTATTCTGATATGCTTCATATAAATCATCCCATAATGCCTCTAATTGATCATTAGTCCAACTGTATTGTCTTTGATAATTAGGTATCTTATAAATACCATCGCAAGAAAATATTTCACTTATTGTTTGATTAATTGGTTTAAATGTATCTACTGCCATTATTTCACCTCAACTTTTACTTACTTGTAATACTAAAGAATTTATCAAAGAATTCTAATAGTTTATCAATTACTTTATTTTTCTTTTCTTGACGTTCATTATTAGGAGTGAACATATTCATTGGAGGTAATATATTAGATACCTCTACTCCGTTTGTTTCTACTCTACCTTTATCAAATGACCTTTGAATAAAATTATATGTTTCATCTTTATTTAGTCCTTCATCAGCTATTATCTTATCTAATTCCTCTTTTTTCTTACTATTCATGAATGATTCAAAATCAGCATACACGTTTGAGTCTTGATCTAAAGAATCAATGAATGCCATAATTAAATCCTTTTTATTTCTTAAATCTGGACTTGCCATAATAGCTTTTTGAATACTTACTAATATTTCTTTGTCTTTCATATTAGAATCGTGATATTTTTTAACTAATGTTAAGATATAGTCTATATTAACTTCAATTGATTTAATTAACTCCATTTCAAATACTACATCTTCTGTAACATCAGTTTTCTCTTGTTTAGCCTTATTTCTGAATTCATTATAAAGTTCAATATAAATGCTATGATAATCTTGTTTATCTCTTTCATTTATTAATTCTTCATCTTTAAATTCATCAAACGAAGATAATATGTTAGTTACTTTTAATATTGCGCCATATAGTTTTATAAACTCTTTTTGTTCTGCTTCACTTTGCATTAATTCTCCAGGTGCAAATTTTGAAGTTAGTTTTTCAACTAACGATTTATATCCTTCAAATGTTTTTCCATTATCATCTTCATATCCATAGTAATAATCTTTATATGGTTTTAATAACACAATGCCGTGTGCATTCTCATCACCGAACTTAGCTAATGCTTCATTTAGTCTATCCTCTAAATTTCTAAATGAGACAATATTTCCATATGTCTTAACACTATTTAAGATTCTATTAGTTCTTGAGAACGCTTGAATTAATCCGTGCCATTTAAGGTTCTTATCAACCCATAATGTATTTAATGTCTTAGCATCAAATCCTGTTAAGAACATGTTTGCTACGATTAATATATCTATTTCTCTATTCTTCATCCTTAGCGATACATCTTTATAGTAATTTTGGAATCTTTCTGATGAAGTATCATAACTGGTTCCAAACATATTATTATAATCTTTAATAGCATTTTCTAAGAATGTTCTATCATCGGTGCTTAATGCCTCAGTTGATTCAGAATTTTCATCAATTACTCCGTCTTCTCCATTAACACCATATGAATATATTAATGCTACTTTAAGATTACTATTCTTAAGAGCTAATTCTTTCTTAAATTCAGCATAATACTCTTTAGCCATTTTAATGCTTGATACAGCGAATATTGAATTGAAACCATTAATACTCTTCTTAGATTTAATTTCTTCTGTATTGTGTTTTTTGGCTACATCTATGACGTTATCTAACGTTGAGTAAACATAGCTTTCTGATGTTTTCGTTTTTGTACTAAAATGATCTATTATATAATTTGTAATTAAACTAATACGAATTTGATTATCAAATAATTTTTCTTCATCTATGTTATATACTTTTTCATCTTTTACATCATCTGATATATCCACTCTACCAATATATTCATATCTAAATGGTAATACATTTTTATCTGCTATAGCATTTACTATTGTATAAGTATGTAATCTTTCTCCAAAGATTTGTTCTGTTGTTTCTGATATACCTTTTATTGTTCTAGCATTCTCTGGGAATATTGGAGTTCCAGTAAATCCAAATAAATAGTATTTATTAAATTTCTTAATAATTGCTTTATGCATATCTCCAAATTGAGATCTATGACATTCGTCAAATATAAATACTACATGCTTATTAAATACATCACTATTCTCATTCTTTTTGATGAATTGAGATAACTTTTGTATTGTAGTTATTATTATCTTAGCATTAGGATCATTTAATTGCTCTTCTAATACCTTTGTTGATGTATTAGAATTAGCTGCACCCTCTTTAAATCTATCGTATTCTTTCATAGTTTGATAGTCTAAGTCTTTTCTATCAACTACAAATAATACTTTATCAATAAAATCTAATTTGCTAGCTAATTGTGAAGTTTTAAATGATGTTAATGTTTTACCTGATCCTGTTGTATGCCAAATGTATCCACCTGATCTAAGTGTTCCATAAAACTTGTTATTGTATGCAATTGTAATTCTATTTAAAATCTTCTCTGTTGCTACAATTTGATATGGACGCATTACTAATAAATCTTCTTCACTTGTAAATACACAATACTTAGTTAATACATTTAATAATGTATGCTTAGTAAAGAATGTTTTAGCAAAATCAATTAAATCTGTAATACCATTATTCTTTTGATCTGCCCAATATGAAGTAAATTCAAATGAGTTAGATTTCTTTTTCTTTTGATTGTTAATATGGAACTCTCTTGTAGTATTAGAATAATATTTAGTTAATGTTCCATTTGAAATAACAAAGATTTGAACAAAGTTATATAAACCTGATCCAGCCCAGAAAGAATCTCTTTGATATCTTTCTATTTGATTGAAAGCTTCCCTTAAATCAATTCCTCTTTTCTTTAATTCAACATGAACTAAAGGAAGACCATTAACTAAAATTGTTACATCATATCTATTATTAAAGTTACCCTCATTATTAACATATTGATTTAAAACTTGAAGACTATTATTGTGAATAT
>CAMGAM010000065.1 GCA_946007485.1 uncultured Mycoplasmatota bacterium | reverse complement strand
AAAGAACAATTAATTTTCCCAGAAATAAATTTTGATGAAGTAGAAAAAGTAAGAGGAATGGATATTGTAATCGTTACAACAGCTAAAACTAATGAAGAAGCTTATGATTTATTAAAAGAACTTGGAGTTCCTTTTAGGAAATAAGGGAGGAAACAATGGCAAAAAAATCAATGATTGTAAAATCACAAAGAAAACCAAAATTTAAAGTTAGAGAATATACTCGTTGCAGTATCTGTGGAAGACCACATGCCGTTATGAGTAAATTTGGTATTTGCCGTATTTGTTTTAGAGAATTAGCTTATAAAGGACAAATACCAGGCGTAAAAAAATCAAGTTGGTAATACCATTAATTTAAGAAGGAGGGATTTTTAAATGACAGATCCAATTGCAGATATGCTTACAAGAATACGTAATGCAAACCAAATGCGTAATAAAGAAGTTTCTATGCCTTCATCAAAAATGAAAGTAGAAATAGCTAAAATATTAGATAGCGAAGGTTTCATTGAAAGTTATACTGTAAAAGAAAACACATTAACATTAACTTTAAAATATGGACAAAATAAAGAAAGAGTAATTACTGGATTAAAGAGAATTTCTAAACCAGGACTAAGAGTATATGCTGGTGCTAAAGATATACCACATGTATTAAATGGATTAGGAATTGCCATTATATCTACACCAAAAGGAGTTATGACTGATAAGTTAGCTCGTAAAAATAATGTTGGTGGCGAAGTAATTGCTTATATTTGGTAAGGAGAATAGTTATGAGTAGAATTGGAAAAAGAGTATTAACTATACCTGAAAATGTTAATGTTGATATATTTGAAAATACAGTTAGTGTAAAAGGCCCAAAAGGTGAATTAAAATTAGACGTTATTAAAACCTTAAAAGTTAACGTTGAAGATAATAAATTAACTGTAGAAAAATTAAAAGATGATAAATTTACAAATCAAATGCACGGAACTACCAATGCCAATATCAATAATATGATTATTGGAGTTAGTGAAGGTTACAAAAAAGGACTAGAAATAATTGGTGTCGGATATAGATTTGCTGTTAGTGGAAACACTTTAACAATTCAAGCCGGATATTCACATCCAGTTAAACTAGAAATTCCTACAGGATTATCAGTAAACGCTATAAGTGCTACTGAAATCGAAGTAACTGGTGCTGACAAAGTAGTAGTAGGTGAATTTGCTGCTAATATCCGTAAAGTAAGACAACCTGAACCATATAAAGGAAAAGGAATCCGTTATAAAGGTGAACATGTTCGTCATAAAGAAGGAAAGAAAGCATCTAAATAATAGAGGAGTGAGATTCTTATGATAAAAAAAGTTTCAAGAAATGAAATGCGTGTTGAAAGACATAAAAGAATCAGAAAAGAAATATCAGGAACTGCTGATAGACCAAGACTAAATGTCTTCAGATCAAACGCAAATATTACAGCTCAAATCATCGACGACGAAAAAGGAATAACTTTAGTTAGCGCATCCACTAGAGAAAAAGAATTAAATATCAAAAATGGTGGAAATGTCGAAGCTGCTAAACTTATCGGAGCAGAAATTGCAAAAAGAGCTAAGAAAGCAAAAATTGAAAAAGTAGTATTTGATAGAGGTGGATACCTATATCATGGACGTGTTAAAGCATTAGCTGAAGCAGCACGTGAAAATGGATTAGAATTCTAATAAGGAGGAAACTTATGAACGAAGAAATTAAAAAGCCACAAGAAAATGCTGAAAAACCTGCTAGAAATAATGATTCAAAAAATAACAAAAGAAGACCTAAAAGAACTTTTGATAAACCAAAAAGTGATTTAGAAGAAAAAGTTATTTGTATCAATCGTGTAACTAAAGTAGTAAAAGGTGGCCGTCAATTTCGTTTTGCCGCTACAGTTGTAGTTGGTAATAGAAAAGGAAAAGTTGGTATTGGCTTAGGAAAAGCTAAGGAAATGCCAGATGCAGTTAAGAAAGCTACACAACAAGCTTCAAAAAATCTAATAAATGTTGAATTAATTGATAATCGTACAATTTCTCATGAAATAATCGTTAAAGAAGGAGCAGTTAGAGTAATGCTAAAACCTGCTAAAGAAGGTACTGGAGTTAAAGCTGGTGGACCAGTTAGAGATGTTCTAGAATTAGCAGGAGTTAAAGATGTATTATCTAAGAGCTTAGGATCTAGCACCAAAGTAAATATGGCTAGAGCTACATTAAACGCCCTTAAGTTGCAAAAATCACCATCACATGTTGCAGCATTAAGAGGAAAAACAGTTGAGGAGATTTTAAACTAATGAAACTAAATGAATTAGAAACATTAAAGAAAGACCGTAAAAGAAGAGGTCGTGGACCTGGCTCTGGAAACGGAAAAACAAGTGGTAAAGGTCAAAAAGGACAAAACGCTAGAAGTGGTGGTGGCGTAAGACCAGGCTTTGAAGGAGGTCAATTACCATTATATAGAAGATTATCAAAAAGAGGATTCAACAATTACAATTTCCAAACCGTTTATGCAACTGTAAATGTTGGAGATTTAGAAAGATTTGAAGAAGGAACTGTTGTAACTAAAAAATTACTAATCGAATCTGGATTAGTAAAAAAAGAATTAGATGGGATTAAGATTTTAGGAAACGGTGAATTAACTAAGAAATTAACCGTTAAAGCTAACAAATTTTCATCTACTGCAAAAACAAAAATAGAAAATGTTGGTGGAACAACTGAGGTGATTTAAAATGTTTAAAACACTTAAATTACTATTTCACAAAAAAAATAAAGATATAAGAAAAAGAGTATTATTTACTTTAGCATGTTTGTTTGTATTTATAATTGGTAAAACTATTCCTGTTCCAGGAACACAAGGAGCCGTATCTGGCTTAGGACTATGGGAATTATATGATGCTATATCTGGTGGAGCTCTAGAAAGATTTTCAATTTTCTCTCTAGGAGTTATGCCATATATCTCTGCATCAATTATTACTGGAATTCTTCAAATGGATATTATTCCGTATTTTACTGAATTAAAAGAACAAGGAGCTACTGGAAGACAAAAGATAAACCAAATTAATAGATATCTTGGACTTGGAATTGCTTTCCTTCAAGGATTTGCAATGGCCTATGCCTTTGTTCCTAATGGAAGTGCCTTTGATTTCATCAAAATAGCTATTATCTTAACAGGAGGTACCGCCTTCTTATTATGGCTAGGAGATCAAATGACTCAAAAAGGAATTGGTAATGGAATTTCCTTACTAATTATGGCTGGTATCATATCAAGTATCCCAAATATGTTTATTGAAACATTTCAGTCATTAGTTCTAGGAAATGATTCATTATTCTTAGGAATCATCTCATTTGCTGTCTTTGTTATTGTATACATCGCAATCATTGTCGGAATAGTATACATTGAAAAATCTGAAAGAAGAATACCAATACAATATGCTAACCAAACTTCATCCGCATACGGAGCAAGACAAAACTATATACCATTTAAATTAAATAGTGCTTCTGTTATGCCAGTAATCTTTGCATCGGTTTTATTTACAATACCATCATTCATTGCTGGACTTATGGATAGCGAATCATCATTTGCCGTTTTTGTCTCAAAATATATTAACTATACAACCCCAGTCGGATTTAGTATTTATATGATAGTAATAATACTATTCTGTTTCTTCTATACCTTCTTACAAATTAATCCTGAAGAATTATCTAAAAACCTTAACAAACAAGGTGGATATATTCCAGGTGTAAGACCAGGTAAAGAAACCAAAGAATATATTAGTACAGTTATTGGAAGAATAACATTTTTAGGAGCCCTATCTATTGCAATTATTGCTGGATTACCAATTATTTTCAGTAATTTCATAGATACCGGTTTACCAAGTAGTGTTTCCCTTGGTGGTACAAGTATTCTAATCGTTATTGGTGTAGCATTAGAAACGTACAACCAATTGGAAAGTAGTTTAATAAATAGAAATTATAAGGGTGGAAGATAAAATGAAGAATATTATATTTATAGCTCCTCCAGCCGCTGGAAAGGGAACACAATCTAAATTAGTGAGTGAAGCATATAATATTCCTCATATATCCACAGGTGATCTTTTAAGAGATGAGATTGCCAAAGGAGAAGCACTAGGTATCTCTATTAAAGAAGATATGGAAAAAGGAAATCTCGTATCAGATGAAGTAATTACTACTTTATTAAGAAATAGAATCACTTCACCTGACTGTCAAAATGGATATATCTTAGATGGATATCCAAGAAATATTAATCAAGCTAAAATCTACAATCAATTGCTTGATGAACTAAATTATGATAAAGGAGTTGTTATCTTTTTCGATATTGATAGAGACCTAGCACTAAAAAGAACAATCAGCCGTATAATATGTCCCAATTGTGGATCATCATATAATTTATTAGTGGCTGATTTAAAACCAAAAGAAGATAATATTTGCGATAGGTGCCATCATCAATTAAAAACTAGAAGTGATGACACTGAAGAAGTATTTATCCATCGCTTTGATACATACATAAATAGTACCAAAGAATTAATAGATTATTATAATGAATTAGGATTGCTTCATAAAATAGAAGTTGGAACAAAAAGTGCCAATGAAATATTTGAAGAAGTAAAGAAGGTATTAAATGATTAGTATAAAATCAGATTATGAAATATCATTAATGCAAAAAGCAGGTAATATTGTCTATCGTACACACAAGCATTTATTACCATATATTAAACCAGGAATAACAACTAAAGAGTTAGATAAATTAGCATATGATTTTATAACAAGCCAAGATGCTACTCCATCATTTTTAAACTATGAAGGATTTCCCGCTAGCATATGTACTTCAATTAATGAAGAAGTCGTTCACGGAATTCCCTCAAACAGAAAACTTAAAAATGGTGATATCATAGGTATTGATATTGGCGCCAATTATAAAGGTTATCATGGGGACTCTGCATGGTCTTATCAAGTAGGCAGTGTCTCACGCGAAAAAGCGTATTTATTAGAACATACCGAAAAAGCTTTATTTGAAGGACTAAAACAAGTAAAACCAGGTAATCGTATTGGAGACATATCACATGCCATTGAAGAATATGCCAAAGCTCACAAACTCGGAGTTGTTAGAGAATTAGTAGGTCATGGTGTTGGCAACCATCTTCACGAAGAACCAGACGTTCCTAATTATGGTAAAAAAGGAACTGGACCGATTCTAAAAGAAGGAATGGTCATCGCCATTGAACCAATGCTAAATCTTGGAACTCACAAAATATATATTTTAGATGATGATTGGACAATAATTACAAGAGATGGCTCACCATCAGCTCATTTTGAGCACACCGTAGTGGTGACCAAAGATGGATATCGTATATTAACAGGAGATGATAATTTTGAGTAAGAACAATATTATTGAAGCCCAAGGAAAAGTT
>CAMGAM010000064.1 GCA_946007485.1 uncultured Mycoplasmatota bacterium | reverse complement strand
TCTAATTTGTTCCATTTGTTTCCAATCAAATTTTTCATCAACATAAACCGATACATCCACACTGTTTTCTAATCCACATCTAATTTCTTGAATTTGAAAAGAATCAAATCTGTATTTACCAAAAAACTCAATATTGTATCCTTGTTCAAATATCTTTAAAATTTTCAATAAATCTTCTTCATTATAATAACTTCCAATAACTGAAATAATTTCATCATGACCATCATCTAAAAGTTTATTTATTTCTTTTAAAGTCTCACTTGAATAATGACTTAAAATTTTTTCTAACATAAATTTTTGCAACATAAATATTCCCTTCCCCCCGATGCCATTTATTATAGCAAACATAAAATATTTAATCAAGCAAAACATCTATAAATATAAGAAAAAACTCAATCGATACATAAATCATTGAGTTTTATTTTTAATCATACTTTTAACTTTTTCTTCGGCATTTACTTCATCATCGGCTTCTGTAAGTTTAATAACTTCTGATATTGAAGTAAGACCAGCTATTACCTTATATAAACCATCTTGAAGTAGGGTAATAACATCACTACCATATACCATTGCTCTAAGTTCTGCTTTTGGCATCCTTGCATTAATTGCATCTCTAATATCTGGAGATATCAATAAAACTTCTTGAAGAGCAATTCGACCATGATATCCCGAAGAACATTCTGGACATCCAACAGGTTCATATACTTGATTAACATCCATATTCAAAAACTTCCTAAACATTTCTTTTTCATATGGATTAGTTTCTCTAACTTTTTTACATTTATCACATAACTTTCTAGCTAATTTCTGAGAAACAATTCCAGATAGGGCAGAAGCCAATAAATATCTCTCAACTTCCATATCTAAAAGTCTTTCAATCGTAGTCAGTGAATTATTCGTATGCAGAGTCGATAAAACTAAATGCCCAGTAATTGAGGCTCTAACTGCTATTTGAGCTGTCTCACTATCTCTTATCTCAAAAATCATAATAACATTTGGGTCTTGTCTTAAAATACTTCTAAGAACTGTCGCAAAGTCAAGTCCAATATCACTATTAACTTGTACCTGATTGATTCCTTCAATATCCATTTCAACTGGATCTTCAACTGTTATTAGATTAGTTCCCTTAACATTAAGCTTCTGTAAAAATGAATATACTGTCGTCGATTTACCACTACCCGTAGCCCCTGTAACTAAGATAATTCCATTCGGAGCAGCAATCATCTTAAGAATTTTTTTATAATTTTCTTCTGAGAAAAATAAATATTCAATACCTTGCATACTTCTTGAATAATCCAAAATTCTTATAACAATTTTTTCACCTTTCTTAGTAGGTAAAGAAGACACACGCATATCAAGATCTAATCCTCCAAGTTCTGTCTTAATAGCACCATCTTGAGGAAGTCTTGTCTCAGTAATATTCATTCCAGATAAAATTTTAATTCTGGTAATTACATTATTTTTAACTTCATTTGGAATATCTGCATAATCATTTAAAATACCATCTATTCTAATTCTTACTTTTAAACAACTATCCATATGGTCAAAGTGAATATCACTTGCTCCAGCCTTAGCTGCTGCCAAAATAATACTATTAACAACATCTACTACTGGTGTATTCACAAAATCAATATTATTTTGCATAGATATCACTTGTCCCTTTCATTCCTATTCTTCTTAATTATATAATAGATTAATATTTTTTTCAACCATTATCTTAATTTTTCATCAACAAAAAGTATTCTAAATAATAAAGTATATTATTATATATATTTCTCCACTATCTAAATAATATCCACTTTAATTTACATCTTAAATTATCCGTGATATAATGAGTGCAAGGTAATTAAAATTAAAAACAAAAATATATTTTTCATGATTGTTTATACTTTAAACAAAGTGAAAGGAATGATTATTAATGAAAAAAATACTTATTATCGAAGATGATGATGTCATCGGAACAGGTTTAAAATATTATTTAGATGCTGAAGATTTTGAAGTTTATCTAGCAAAAACTGCTAAAGAAAGCTTATCTATCATAAATAGTATTAATGATTTAAATATTATTCTTCTAGATATTAATCTTCCTGATATGTCTGGTTTTGATCTCTTCAAAAAAATTAAAGAAATTAAAAATATTCCCATCATTTTCTTAACTGCTAATGATTTAGAAATTTCTATTGTTAGAGGACTTGATATGGGCGCTGATGACTATATCACTAAACCATTTAAAGCTAGAGAACTAATATCAAGAATTAATGTCGTCTTAAGAAGAAATGGTAATTCTAATAGGGAAAATATCATCAATATCGGAAATATCTCTATTGATATTAATCAAGCTAAAGTTATGAAAAACAATGAAGTTATCTTCCTAACGGCTCTTGAATATAAAATTCTTCTTTTACTTGTTCTAAATCCTAATATTATTTTCACAAGAGAAAAGATTTTAGCTGATATTTGGGATGTCTCAGAAGAGTATGTCAACGATAATACCCTAACCGTATACATAAAAAGAATAAGAGAAAAAATAGAAGATGATCCAAGTAACCCTAAAGTTATTAAAACAATAAGAGGTATCGGTTATAAAATTGGTATTTATGACGAATAAAAGAGAGTAGGTATCTATATGTTTAAAAATAAAGAAGTAAGAAAACTTTTCTTGATTGAATTTATTATCATTCTATTAGGAATTATCACGATAATTATTCTAAATAATTATATGTTTAATTGTTATCGAAAAGAAATTATTATAAATAATACTCACATCGTCAACGAACTAATTAAAAAGTATCCTGAAGAAGAAGATTTAATCATCTCATCACTAATTAATCACGATATCACTTATGATGAATCTTTAAAAATATTAAAAAAATATAGTTTAGAAGATTCTTCTATTATTGACTATCTAGGAAATAATAATCAAATAAAAAAAGATTTAATTAAAATAAACATTATTACTATTACAATATATCTTATTATTATCTTTACTATCTTTATTATCTTTATAAAAAGAATTTATAAGAAAATTGGTACTTTATCAACCTATACTAATGAAATATTAAATAATCGTTATAATATGGATATTCGTGAATACGAAGAAGGGGATATCAGTAATTTAAAAAATGATCTTTATAAAATGACCATTAAATTAAAAGAACAAAATGAAATATCTTTAAAAGATAAACAATATTTATCTTATACTTTATCAGATATTTCTCATCAATTAAAGACTCCTCTAACAGGCATGTATGTCATAAATGAAATTCTCTATGATAATCAAATTGATAAATCTTTGAGAAAAGAACTCCTTATTAAAAATAAAAATCAATTAGAAAGAATTGAATGGTTAGTTAATTCTCTTTTAAAAATGTCTAGAATTGATAGTCAAGCAGAAACTTTAAATAGAAAAGATACTAAAATAATTGATTTACTAAATCTTGCTATCTCTCCATTAAAAATACCTATTGAATTAAAAGAAATTACTTTATCTATAAAATGTGATAAATCGATTACTGCCAATATTGATCTTGAATGGACAAAAGAAGCTATTCTTAATATTATCAAAAATGCTTGTGAACATACTGATAAAGGAGGACATATTGAAATAATTTGTACTGAAAATCCTATCTATACGGAAATAAATATTAAAGATAATGGATGTGGTATCAAAAAAGAAGATATTGGCCATATTTTTGAACGTTTCTATAAAGGAAATAGTTCTAAAGACAGCATAGGTATTGGTCTTAATATGTCAAAAAAAATAATTGATATGCAAGATGGAGAAATTACTGTTTCTTCTACATTACATAAAGGTTCCACTTTTACAGTTAGATTTTATAAAAATGTTATATAATTATTAATCCTTCTTTATGACTAAATTGTCACTAAATAGTCATTAAATAGTCATCTTGACAAAATATAATTAATACTTGAAAGGAAGGAAAATATGGAAATATTAAAAGTAGAAAATTTAAAGAAAACTTATGGTAAAGGAAATACCCTTGTCAAAGCTCTAGATGGTATTAGTTTTACCGTTAATAAAGGTGAATTTGTTGCCATTGTTGGCGCATCTGGATCAGGAAAAAGTACTTTACTTCACTTACTAGGAGGAGTCGATAGACCAAGCTCAGGTAAAATAATTATTGATGGAGAAGATATTTATAAATTAAACGAAACTAATTTAGCTATTTTTCGTCGTCGTCAAGTTGGTTTAATTTATCAATTTTATAACTTAATTCCCATCTTGAATGTTGAAGAAAATATGACACTACCAATTTTACTAGATGGCAAAAAACCAGATGAAGCATATCTTAAAGAATTAATTGAAACTCTTGGCCTAGAAAATCGTATCAATCACTTGCCAAATGAATTATCAGGAGGTCAACAACAAAGAGTTTCTATTGGTAGGGCTCTTATGAATCGACCAGCTTTATTATTAGCCGATGAACCAACAGGTAATCTAGATAGTAAAGCAAGTCGTGATATTGTTGAATTATTAAAACTATCTAATAAAAAATATAAACAAACCATTATCATGATTACTCACGATCATAATCTTGCTCTAAATGCTGATAGAATTATTACTATTGATGATGGAAAAATAATTAGTGATGAGTTGGTGAAATAATGAATATTTTAAATAAATTAACTCAAAAACATCTCACTATGAATAAAAAAAGAACTATTGTCACTATCATAGGTATTATCTTATCAACTGCCCTAATGGTTGGTATTGGCTTACTTCTATCTACCTTTAGAGAGGGAATGATCGAAGATGTTATCTCTTATAAAGGAGACTATAATGCTAGAATAAATGATATTTCTAAAAATAATATCAGTATCATTAATAATAACACTAATGTAAAAAAATATATTACTAGAAATTATCTAGGTTATGATAAAATTAATTATAACGAAGAAATAATTGAATATTTTAAAGTTTATAGTATTACTCCTAAATATATGGAACATCTAACTCTAATAAGTGGTAGACTTCCAGAAAATAATAAAGAAGTAGTTATTCCTGAATATCTTTATGAAGAATATCCAGATGAATTAAAAATAGGTAATACCCTAAATCTTTCTCTAGGAGATCGCTACTATGAAGATAATCCAATAACAGATTCATCTACATATTCCCCTGGAGAATATCTTAAAAATAGAAAAGATTACCAGTTCACAATTGTCGGAGTTATTGAAAAAGATTATTATGAAGATAATGATGTTGGTTGTTATATTTACACCACTGATATTGATTCAGACAGAATGGATATCTTCATCACCTATAAAAAAGTTAATAAAAGTTACGATCTTACTAAAAACATTGCTAAAAACTTAGGCATTGTTCCCGATAGTAGAGAATACTATCAAAAAATTGAATATAATGATACACTCTTAGCCCTATATGGAGTTAGTGGATATGATAACTTAATCGGTAGTATGGCTTCGATGCTAATTATCATGTTAACTCTAGTAAGTATTGCTTGTATTATTGTTATCTATAATTCGTTTGCTATCTCTGTTATGGAAAGAAAAAAACAATTTGGCTTATT